>JBJTXE010000340.1:0-9451 GCA_046082075.1 Bacteroidota bacterium | reverse complement strand
CAAATGAGTCGGAGTGAAATTGAAACGCATTGTGTATTGGATGAGGCGTCTCGGGCCTTGCTCAAACAAGCCATGGTGCACTTGGGTTTATCGGCCAGAGCGTATGACCGCATCCTGAAAGTTTCACGCACTATTGCAGATTTAGAGGGCTCTTTGGACATTCAAACGCCGCATGTGGCAGAGGCTATACAATACCGCAGCTTGGATAAAAACCGTTTGGGCGGGTGAGGAAAGATAAGTTTTTATACCTTTGATCGATGAAGAAAATCCTACTGCTTTCAGTGCTTGCCCCATATTGGGCGTTTAGCCAATTTCAAATCGGACATACCACCCTCACCTTTAACGACCCAACCCGAAACGGTGGCTTTGGTTCCGGTGGAGGGCCGGGCCGTCAGATTCAAACGGAGGTTTATTACCCCACCTACACCGCTGGGGAAAATACACCTGTTGCTACCTTTCCCGATTTTCCCGTTATTGTATTTGGTCACGGGTTTGCCATGGGGTGGGACGCCTACCAAAACCTTTGGGAACATTTAGTCCCCCAAGGTTATATAATGGCTTTTGTACGAACAGAAGGCAGTTTATTCCCGGCACCAAGTCATGGAGATTTTGGGCAAGATCTTGCCCTAGTGTCCACCAAAATGTTAGCGCAAGATGCTGCAGTTGGCTCTTTGTTCAACGGAAAAGTAAAGCAAAAATCCGTTATCATGGGCCATTCCATGGGGGGAGGCGCTACGATGTTGGCCGCTGCGAATAACGCCAACATTGCGGGTATTGTGGGGCTCGCTCCCGCAGAAACCAATCCTTCGGCCATTGGAGTGTGTGCAAATATTTCGGTCCCTGCCCTCATATTTTCAGGTTCAAGTGATGGTGTAACCCCTCCAGCGGAACACCACCTTCCCATTTATCAAGGAATTACCTCTACCTGTAAATCTTTTGTCAGCATTACCGGTGGAGCGCACTGCTATTTCGCTAACAGCAATTTCAACTGCGATTTCGGCGAAAGCACCTCCTCTCAAGGAATTTCCGTTACAAGGGCCGAACAACAGCAAAAAACTTACGCCATCCTTGATCCTTGGTTGCAATATGTCCTCGGGCAAGACTGTTTTGCCTTGAATGCCTTTCAAACGAGTCTGAACACCACAACGGGGACTGTAAACCAAAGCACCTGTGCTGCCTCTGGTATAAACGCCACAATTTACTTTGATAATATGTACACCCTTTGGACAACCACCCCTGGGATAGCTTACCAATGGTACGTAAATGGACAAATTATGCAGGGAGAAACCAACGATACCTTGGTGATACCCGTGGACTTTGGAGGCGATTTTTCCGTTTCAGTCCTAGCCGCCAACGGATGTGATACTAGTTCATTTATCACGATTCAGGGGTACATTTCCACGACCACTATGGATTATCAATGGTTCTACGATAAAGATTTAAACGAATTGCAATTGACCTTTAAGAATCCTAGCACCGGGACTATTCAATTGCGCGATTTATTGGGTCGTACGGTAGCATACAACGTAATCCAAGCAAACCACGTGAAAATCCCTTGCCAAAATGCCGTCAAAGGCATCTACCTGTTACAGGTTGGAAACTCGAAAGCACAGCGAATTTTGCTGGACTAATATTGTTCCTTGCTATTCGGGAAATCGCCCGAACGAACGTCGGTAATATATTCTTGGAATGCGTTCAGCATTTCTTGATGCAGGTTCCTGTATTTCCGTACAAAACGAGGGTTGAACTCATTGTTAATGCCCAACATATCATGCACGACTAGCACTTGTCCGTCCACCCCATTTCCCGCGCCAATTCCAATGATTGGAATGTGCAAGGATGCTGCAACCTGTGCTGCTAGTGTTGAAGGAATTTTTTCCAAAACCAGGGCAAAACAACCGGCTTGTTGCAAGGCCTTCGCATCTTCCATCAGTCGGTTGGCTTCTTCTGCCCCTTTCGCTCGGACCGCGTAGGTTCCGAATTTATAAATGGATTGAGGGGTAAGACCTAAATGCCCCATAACGGGAATGCCGGCAGAAAGAATGCGTTGAATGGATTCAACCACTTCTCCTCCTCCTTCAAGTTTAACAGCATGTGCCCCAGTTTCTTTCATGATGCGTATAGCGCTGTTCAAGGCTTCTTTTGAATTTCCTTGATAGCTTCCAAAAGGCAGATCCACGACAATTAGCGCTCGTTCGACCGCTCGAACCACCGAGGCTCCGTGATAAATCATTTGTTCTAAGGTAATGGGCAAGGTGGTTTCATGACCTGCCATCACATTGGATGCTGAATCGCCCACCAAGATAACATCAATCCCTGCCTCATCAATAATGCGCGCCATGGAAAAATCGTACCCGGTTAACATAGTGATTTTTCGGCCGGCAAGTTTCATTTCTTGCAAGGTGTGGGTCGTTACTTTTTTAACTTCTTTGTGAACCGACATAGCATTAAATTATGGTCAAAATTAAGGAAAGCATATCAAAGCGCCTAAATTGAACACTAAGCGCTGTGGAAAACGCGGAAAAAAGGTCGAAGGTCTCGAGCAAAAACTGCTTATTTTTGTTCTAATTCGTAAAACGAACCATGCAACAACAAAAAACAGCAACGATCATAGGCGCAGGGCTAGTAGGTTCCCTTTGGGCCGTCTACTTAGCCAAGGCCGGGTACGAGGTAACCCTTTACGAACGACGACCTGATATTCGCAAGGCAGACATCGTAGCGGGAAAATCCATCAATTTAGCCCTTTCGGTTCGCGGATGGACCGCGTTGGATAAGGTGGGAGTTGGTGATGAAATTAGAAAAATCGCCATACCCATGTATGGAAGAATGATGCATGACTTGGAAGGAAAATTAACCTACCAACAATACGGCAAAGAGGATCAAGCTATTTTCTCGGTTTCTCGTGGAAAAATCAATGCGACCATGATGGACATCGCTGAAACGTATGGAAAAGCCAAGATCTTTTACCGACATGCGTGTGAGGGAGTCAATACAGAAACAGGAGAAGCTTTTCTCCACAACGAAATGACCAACGAGCGATTTACGGTGAAAGCGGATGTGGTGTTTGCGGCAGACGGCGCCTTTTCCAGTGTACGATACAACTCCGTCCAAAAACGGAACCGGTTTACCTACAGCCAAAATTATATCGAAGACGGTTACCGGGAACTATTGCTTCCTGCTAATGAAGACGGCAGTTATAAGATGGACAAAAACGCGCTGCACATTTGGCCGCGAGGACGTTTCATGCTCATCGCCTTGGCGAACGAAGACGGTTCTTTTACCTGTACCCTCTTCATGCCGCATGAAAACGATAGATATTCCTTTGATCAGCTTACTACCAAAGAAAAAGTGGAAGAGTTTTTCAAAGAAGTATTTCCAGATTTTTACACCATGATGCCGCGGGTAGCAGAATCCTGGGAAGATCATCCCCTGTCATCGCTGGCCATTGTGCGATGCAAACCATGGCATGCAGGAAAAGTGGCATTAATGGGCGATGCTGCCCACGCCACCGTGCCCTTTTACGGGCAAGGAATGAACGCGGGATTTGAAGATTGCAGGGTCATGTTTGAGCTCATGGAAAAACACCAAGAAAATTGGCCGGCCATATTTGAGGAATACAGCAAGGTGCGCAAGCCCGACGGGGACGCCTTACAGGATTTATCCTTGGATAATTATCTGGTAATGCGGGATTACGTGGCAGATCCTGACTTCATTCTTAGAAAAAAGATAGAGGCTAAGTTTAGCGAATTGTATCCAAGCCGTTGGATGCCGTTGTATTCTCAAGTAACGTTTAGTAACATTCGATATAGCGATGCGTATCGACAAGGACAAGTTCAACAAGCCATCATGGACGAGGTAATGGCACTGGAAAACATTGAAGACCAATGGGATTCACAGGAGGTTGTTGATCTGTTATTGGAAAAGAGTAAAGACTTTAATTTTTAACGATGAATAAATATATCCTTCTACTTTTTCTATTTCCTTTTCTGGGGAACGCTCAGGATTATGGCTTTCGAAAAGGATCAAAAAACAATGACTATTTATATGTCAAAGGCAAAGGAATTACCTTTTCCGCTGGACCTACCTGGCAGCTTACTCCAGCAACGGAAACCTATGAAATTACAGATAATTCAGGTAGTCGGGGTTATACCACCATTGATCCCAATAGTAAATTGGGTTTTTATGGTGAATTTGGTATGGTAATTTTTCCAAAATGGAAAGGATTAATTCCTATTAAAAAGCTTAAAAAATCACGTTTGATGGATTATGTGGATTTTACCTTGGGTTATCGGCATTATCGTGGGGTTGAAAACGTTACGACCACCTTTACCAATGCCTTAGGGCAAGTTACAAACCAATTTGAATCCACAGGCAATTATTCTAACGGTTTTGTATTTGGACGTTTTGATGCCCATAGCCTTTTATACTTTGGTAAAAAGAAAATTGATGTTACGCGAAAACAATTTATTGACCAATCCATTGGGTTTAATATTGACTATAATTTACTGCGTGGATCAACGGGCTATGAACCATATACCTCTTCCTATTCTCCCGTGGTAAAAGAGCTATCCTTTTATGATCCTCTGGTGATACAATTTCACTATTCTTTTGGGATTGGTATTCGTTTTAATCGCGCATGGATGATGATTCCTGGCATTTCCTTACCGGTAGTAAATTTGACGAATTGGAACGGGTTAAATGCAAAAATGAATTGGTTTCAATCCACATACAGACCGATTCAAGGACAAATACGGTTCATAAAACTTTTTGAACAAGCACCAAAGTGTGGCGCGCATGGCGATCCTGAAGATATGAAACGACAAAAAGATTTTATGGACCGAAATTAATGCAACCAATGCTCTACAATGTGCTTCGGGGCTTTCTTCTTTAAGCGTTTTATAACATCATCTCGGTTTCCTATATTCCCTATTTTCAATACATCATTAAAAACCGGTTTCGAATCGCGGTAGAAAATAAACTCAAAAGAAACCGATGCAATTTCATCTTTATACAGGTTGTACAGGGTTGCTCGTTCCAAGCCTTCACTGAAAGATGGGAGTATTTCCGACTTTTTAAAGCGCTTATCGTACCCTTTTACATTAATTAGGCAATAGGTGTTTAAATTCTTCGCCTTTAGCGCCTGCATGCTGCTGTCAGAAGCAAGAATTATTGAATTTCCACCTTGTTTCACAAAATTGGAAGAGGGTACCGCTTTGACAGAAAGGGCATTAAGTATTTCACACATGGTTACCTCCATCGCATAGCGGTCTTCGGGTTTGTCAAATTGACCAATTACAACACACTCTTTTAAGGTTAACGACTGAGAATGCGTTACTAATCCAAAGGATAAGGCGATTAATACAAAGATGGTTTTCATAGGTGACATTAGAAAGTTTGGGAGGCAATGGCTTTTACGGATGAAGAATTCGACATGGTGTAATAATGGATACAAGGAACTCCGGCTGCTTTTAATTCCTTCGATTGATGGATGCCCCATTCAATTCCCAGGGCCTCAACGTCTTGATTAGACTTGCATTTTATCAAATCACGTGAAAGTTCCACTGGATAATCAATGTGAAAATATTTGGGAATGAACGAAATGTGATTCAAGGTTTTGAGAGGCTTCAATCCAGGAATGATGGGAACCTCAATCCCTATTGACCGGCAAGCATCAACGAAGGCAAAATACTTCCTATTATCAAAAAACATTTGCGTCACAATATAATCTGCCCCTGCTTCCACTTTCTTCTTGACATGATATAGATCATCTTCTAAATTCATGGCCTCAAAATGTTTTTCAGGGTATCCTGCGGCACCGATGCAAAAATCGGTAGGATCCATTTTATAATCATCCATGAGGTAGTGCCCTTGGTTCATTTGCGAAATCTGTGCAATCAACTCGTTTGCATGGTTATGCCCACCCGGTTCTGCCACAAATACCGGTTCCGATTTGATAGAATCCCCGCGAAGGGCCAACACATTATCAATGCCCAAAAATTGTAAATCGATTAGTGCATTTTCCGTTTCTTCTTGATTAAACCCACCACAGATCAGATGTGGAACTGCATCTACGTTATAACGGTTCATGATTGCTGCACAAATCCCAACGGTTCCTGGCCTTTTCCTAACGGCAATTTTCTCGAGTAATCCGTTGGTTCGTTCCTTATAGATAAACTCCTCTCGGTGATACGTTACGTTGACAAATTTTGGGTTAAATTCCATGAGCGCATCAATCCCATCATACAACGTTTGAATTCCTTTTCCCTTTAACGGAGGAAGAATTTCAAACGAGAATAAGGTATCTTTGGCAGCCTTGAGGTGTTCGGTTACTTTCATATTGAGCGTACAAAGATACGACAACTTTAACGATTCCTTTAATCACAGGTATCTTCAATTGCCTTTAAAATTTCGTTAGCAAAATGAGTTGCTTGCTCCAAAGTAATGTTTAGCGGTGGGGCGAGGCGGAAGCTATACGGATGGGAAAGAAACCAAAACGTTAGGATCTTTTTCTCCAGACAACGTTTCACCACTTTTTCAACGCGTTCGGCAGATTCCATATCAAAGGCAAACATTAGCCCTTGGTTTCTTATTTGCTTAATGTCTTGGTGTTTTCCGATGGTACTGACAAAAATCTCGGCTATTTCAGGAATCTTTTTGAGATTGATTTCCGAGGTTAATATGTTCAAAAAAGCGGCTGCAGAGGCACATGCCACTGGATGGCCCCCAAAGGTGGTAATATGGCCCAACATGGGATTTTCCTTAAATAATGCCATGTTATCCTTAGAAGTAACAAGGGCCCCAATAGGCATACCTCCTCCAAGGGCTTTACCGAGGCAAAGAATATCAGGTAAAACCGAAAAATGCTCAAAAGCAAAATAGGATCCGGTTCGACCAAGTCCGCATTGGATTTCATCCAACACCAATAAACTGCCAACTTCATTACACCGTTTTCTAAGGGCTGCTAAAAACTCATTGGAAGGTATCCGAACTCCGGCATCACCTTGAATCGTTTCAAGAAACACCCCAGCGGTGGCGGGGGTAATTTGGTTCAATTCCTCTATATTGTTTAAGGTTATGAAACGAATACCGGGGAGCAAAGGACGATAATTTGTTTTTTTCACTTCATTATGTGAAATACTCATCGAACCATGCGTACTGCCGTGGTATGAACCTTTGAAAGCAATGATTTCTCTTCGTCCCGTTGCCCGTTTTACCAATTTTATGGCAGCTTCAATGGCTTCGGTTCCAGAATTAACAGGATAAACGGCCTGCAATTCGGGGGGAAGAATCTTCAAAAGCTGACGCGCAAATTCCATTTGTGCCTCTTGAATAAACTCTCCGTAAACCATTACATGTAGATGCTTTTCTACTTGATGGTGAATCGCCTGTTTGATACCGGGGTGACCATGACCAAGCGAACTAACGGCAATACCTGAAATTAAATCGGCATAGGCGTTTCCTTGTTTATCATAGACAAATAGCCCCTCGGCTCGATCCACTTCTATGAGCAAAGGATAAGGTGAAGTCTGACCAAGATTCGTTTGAAAATCCATGAAGACAAAAGTAATGAAATATGGATTTTAGGACTTTAAGAAATTAGGATATTAGTATATTAGGACTGAAGGACTTTTGAATTCTCGTACTGTCTTGAAGTCTTATTGTCTTAATATCTTACCGTCTAATGCTTTCTCGGTATACTTATTAGGCCAATTCCAAATAAGATCAATACGGTACCCTTTTTACCACGCTTCATGGAGCTAAAGATAGGTGAACAGATGAAGGGTAAAAAAGAGATACCCATATAAAACGGGTATCTCAACTTCAATTTATTGTTTTATAAATTCCATGGCCTTATACCCTGGAATGGTCATCCAATATACACCATTCACTAAGTCCTTTACATTAAGGGTTGGCTCCATGGATGTAAACTGTCCAGCCTTAACGATCCGACCTGTTACGTCTTTAATCGCGAAGGTTAAATTGGGTTGATTAATCCCTCCAACGGTAAGGTTATCAAGGGTAGGGTTTGGATATAACACCAAGTCCATTTGATTCAACGATGTTATTCCCACATTAGTAATTTCAATACAATTTGAAGTCACTGTGCCACAACCGTTGATTACTTGAACCGCAAAGTTTCCATTGATTGTGGTCGTGTAAGAAGTATCCGTTGCGTTGGCAATCGGTAAGCCTGAATTACAGAAAATCCATTGATAGCTAACATTCTCCTGAGTGCTGGAAACCAAAGTAACTCCATTCATAGCGGTAATTACAGGAATCACAGGTGGAACATTTATCGTTAGGTTTAAGGTAATGGTTGAATCACAACCCAAAGCATTAGGAATAACCTGAGTATACGTTCCACTTTGGCTGTAGGTTTGTCCATTTAGGATGTAAGAATTACACGCCGTGGTAGTTAGCGTTGAACTCGTAGCTTGGTTTACGGTAACTGTAACCGCATCGGAATTTGAACACCCTAATGCATCTACACCAGTAACCGTATAGGTTTGGGTAGCGATAGGCGTAAAATACATTCCATTTTGTATTCCACCTGACCATGAATATGTACTTGCACCGGATGCATTTAGGATAACAGAGTCCCCTAAACAAATGCTCACGTTGCTGCCTGCATTAACGTTGGGTGGTGTGGATACGGTCACTGTAACTTGCGCTGTGCTTGAACATCCTCCATTTAAGGTTCCTGTTACCGTATACGTTTGTGTTGAAGTTGGAACAAAAGGAACACCATTTTGTACCCCATTACTCCAAACATAGGTAGTGGCACCTGAACCGGTTAATGTTACTTGGGAGCCAGGACACACGGTTTGATTTGCTCCCGCAGAAACAACAGGATTGTTAACCACAGTGATGGTTACTTGCGCAGTTCCTTGACATCCAGCGGCACTCGTACCCGTTACGGTATACGTTTGATTCCCTTGTGGAACAAATGGAACCCCATTCTGAACCCCACCAGACCAAACGTAAGTGGATGCCCCCGTACCTGAAAGGGTTGCTGAAGCACCGGAACAAATCGTCTGATTAGCTCCCCCGCTTACGGAAGGTGTAGGATTTACTGTCACTACAACCTGTGCACTTCCTTGACATCCGTTTTGGTTGGTACCTACTACCGTATACGTTTGAGTAAATGTTGGTATGAAAGAAACCGCATTTTGAACCCCATTATTCCACGTGTACGTTTGAGCACCACTTCCATATAATATTACGCTTGATCCTTGACAAACAGCCAGTGGTAGTCCTGCGCTAACAATGGGTAGGGCATTTACCGCCACTTGTACTTGAGCGGAATTCGTACAACCATTGGCATCCGTTCCGGTGACCGTATAGGTTTGGGTCGTACTTGGGGTAAAGGCTACTGCGTTTGTTACTCCGTTATTCCATGCATATGTTGATGCACCACTTCCACTTAAGGTTACCGAAGTTCCTGCACAAA
>JBJTXE010000339.1:0-3742 GCA_046082075.1 Bacteroidota bacterium | reverse complement strand
TGGACGCATTCACCCCGCAAGAATCGAGGAGGTAGTCGCTAAAACCAGAAAACAGTTGCAAGAAGAGATCAACGAGATTGGCCGCAGAACGTGCATCGATTTAGGCATCCATGGCCTCCACCCAGAATTGATGCGGATGGTTGGACGGATGAAATATCGTTCCTCCTACGGCCAAAACCTGCTCCAACACTCCCGTGAAGTGGCGAATTTGTGCGCCATCATGGCGGCAGAACTTGGTTTAAATGTAAAACTCGCCAAAAGGGCAGGATTGCTCCACGATATTGGTAAAGTTCCCGACGATGAGCCTGAATTGCCGCATGCTATTTTAGGAATGAAGTTGGCCGAGAAATACGGAGAAAAAGCGGAAGTGGTCAACGCCATCGGTGCCCACCACGATGAAATTGAAATGAAAACGTTGATTTCTCCCATTGTTCAAGTTTGCGATGCCATATCCGGTGCTCGTCCCGGTGCGCGTCGTGAAATTGTCGAGGCTTACATTAAACGAATTAAGGAATTGGAAAACCTTGCCTTGTCGTACGATGGAGTTGGTAGCGCCTATGCGATTCAAGCAGGTCGAGAACTCCGTGTTTTGGTGGAAGCCGAGAAAGTGAGCGATGAAAAAGCCGATGAGCTTTCCTTTACTATTTCGCAGCGTATTCAAACCGAAATGACCTACCCAGGACAGGTTAAAGTAACCGTAATTCGCGAAAAGCGATCGGTCAATTTTGCCAAATAAACCATGCTCGACAAGCACCTCAAAATCATTGCAGGGCCTTGTAGCGCAGAGACTCCAAGCCAAGTTAGGCAAATTGCGGAATCCCTTTCGGGGATGGATTTGTATGCTTTTCGTGCAGGAATATGGAAACCCCGTACCCAACCAGGAGCGTTTGAAGGTGCAGGGGTAGAGGGCTTATCATGGCTCAAGGACACATGCGATGAATTTGGTTTTTCTCCCATTACCGAAGTGGCAAGCACCGCTCATGTTGAAGCAGTACTTAAGGCGGGTTTTGATAAAGTGTGGATTGGTGCTCGGTCCACGTCAAATCCTTTTTCGGTGCAGGAACTGGCCGATGCCTTGCAAGGAACTTCGACAACCGTGCTCATAAAAAATCCAACGAATCCAGATGTTAAACTATGGATTGGGGGCATAGAACGTTTGTACAAAGCAGGCATCAAGGAGGTCATTGCCGTGCATCGCGGTTTTTCAACCTATGATAAACAACACTATAGAAATCTTCCTAATTGGCAATTGCCAATAGCCTTGCGTCAGGCATTTCCCCACGTAGAACTTTTATGCGATCCTTCCCATATTACCGGAAAAGCGGATAATGTTCCTATGGTGGCACAAATGGCCGTGGACCTCAAGTACGATGGATTAATGGTAGAGGTTCATTCGAATCCTGAGCATGCTTGGACGGATGCCGAACAACAAATTACCCCATGGCATTTAAAGCAACTTCTATCCAATCTAAAGTACCGTAGCCGATTGGAATTGGACAAAGATGAGCTTCGTGGACTGCGGGCTGAACTTTCGGTATTGGACGAACAACTGATTCGATTACTTGCAAAACGAATGGGGATTTCTGAGGCCATTGGTCATTACAAAAACACCCACCAACTGGCGATATTCCAAACCACTCAATGGGAAGAATCCTTAACTAAATTTCTTCAAATGGCAGGAGAAATGGAAATATCACCGGAGTTTGCCAAAGAGCTTTTTACCCTCATTCATCAAGAGTCTATATAAACCCAATCGCGCATTCTAAGTAAGAAAAACGATCATGGTTCTCATCAATCCTAGTAAACTTGGTCAAGATTTTGTGGCTCCTGTTGCTAAAAGCCACTTGCAAAGGGAGTTGCTCGTATCCCTATGTTCCAATAAAGAATCGGTATTAGTGGGCAATTTTGCTCAAATTCCTGAGGATGCACTTCACGCTCTTGGGGTCATAGAAACGCTAGGTTGTACCGTAGATCGTTCGGATGGGCAATGGAGAATTACGCCTCCGATAGCCAAACATAAACACGAACGCATTGAACTGCACGTGGGGGAATCGGGTTTTTTGTTGCGTTCCATACTATCTATTGGGTTTGTGTTTTCGGAAGAGTTAATGCTGCATGCCTCAGGCACCTTGCTAAACCGTAATTTGACGAGCCTACAGAAGGATTTGGAAGTTCTGGGAATAGTGCAGTTGTCGCCCAGTGAAACCTGGCCTTTGGTATTGCGAAAAGAAGATGATTTTAGCGAGATAGTATCCTTGGATGCATCAAATACCTCGCAAATTGCTTCCGGTGTCCTTATGGCAATGGCCGCCTCTCAGGGAAAGTTTACCTTGTATTTGGAGAATCCGGTGAGTAAGCCCTATGTGGAATTCACCTTACAATGCCTAAGAAATCGTGGGGTGGAAGCGTCGTTAAAAGAAAAGGTATGCACCATTAATTCTACAGGCATTCAAGGAGGGAGAGTGCATGTTCAAGGGGATTGGAGTGGTGCGGCTAACCTGTTGTGCATGGGAGCCATGTCGGGTCAAGTTCGCGTAAAAGGATTGTTATTGAATTCATTACAGGCCGATGAACTGGTGTTGGATGTGCTCCGGAATTTTGGGGCTACCGTTGAAATCGATTCGGAAGGAATTAAAGTGGCTCATAAGGAACAAAATCGTTTTCAAGTGGACCTCACCGACGCCCCGGATTTATTCCCCGTGCTTTCGGTGCTTGCCGCTTCTGCGAACGGCGAAAGCCGATTAGAGGGAATTCATCGATTGGCAAGTAAAGAATCCGATCGATTAGCCTCCACGAGAGCATTACTGGACGTTCTAGGGGTAGTCCATCGAACCGAGGGAAATGGTTTAATGATCCAGGGAGGGATGGACTATCAAGGGGGTGTTATCAACGTGTTCAAAGACCACCGCATCATACTTGCGGCGGTAGTTGCCTCGAAGTATTTGAACGAGCCTCTGCGGGTAAATTCCGTACAAGAAGTAACTAAATCGTTCAAGGGACTCGATTTTTACTAATTTTACCTCGAATACTAAAATCTATAGTATGAAAAAAGTTTTACTTAGTTTGGTCTTTGCCGCCCTTAGCACCTTCACCTTTGGTCAAATGGGATATGGTTCCGTTTCCATTGATCCATACATCGGAATTCCTAATTTTTCAAACTCAGTGGTGTATAAAAACGAGCCTAGTGGTTTAACTAATGTTCAAGAATACAATGTCGTTGGAAGTATGCTCTCGTACGGTGGTCGAGTTGAATACATGATCAGCGATCAGGTAGGAGTTGGCGCTGATGTTAATTATGTTGAAGCGGGATTCGCCGTTAAATTCGAAGATTTCGTGTACGATGCGAACGGCGCTGCAGTGCAAAATGCGAACGGTGATTATTTGTACACGAATTATCAAGGTGAGTATAGTGTAAAAAGGCTGCGTGCTATGTTTCGTTTAAATTACCATTTCGTTCAATCCGAAAAGGTGGACATGTACACAGGATTCGCCGGAGGTTATTTACACACGAGCCGAACAATCGAGACCAATCCAACGAATTCAAAGTATGAGGACGAACAATTGGGCGGTGCTCTAATTCCAGTTGCAATTAGAATTGCAGTGGGCGCAAAAATGTATTTCACCCAAAACATCGGAGCCCACGTTGAACTTGGTGCTTTCGGTGGCGGTATTCTACAAGCTGGCTTATCCGTTAAGTTCTAACAACGGTTTAATGAAACTAAAAAGGGGGAAGCTTGCTTCC
>JBJTXE010000338.1:0-2461 GCA_046082075.1 Bacteroidota bacterium | reverse complement strand
CTCTTTTTTTTCGGAAAAGTCAAAATAAGTTGCTCATAAATCGCAATTGCACGTGGTAAATTCCCCTGAAGAACGAAAATTTTCGCCAAGGTTTCGCTAACCGGAATCGTATCGCTGTTGAGACTCTGCTTTGCTTTCTTTATCGGAGAATAAAATTCTGTTTTCCCTCGAGGAGCTTCAACCGGTTCTACCAGAGAAGGGGTCAAACTTGTATCTTGCGTAGATAACAGCCATTCACTAAAGGTCTTGAAGCTAGACGATTCTGATGAAGCATCGTGTTTGCTCTCCTCTTTAGCAACGTTGTTCTCTTCCAGTTCAATGGCGTTTTCGTCGGCTACGTCAATTAACGCTTCATCCAGGCTTTCCTCTTGGGAGACGGTTTCGTGAAATTCCTTTTGGTATTGTGCCAAGGCTGCTGAGGATTCAATAAGTTTGGCAAGAGGATCGTTGCTTGGTTCCTCATGGGGATTTAATGTCGGTTCTTGTTCAAGTGTAAGGGCCTCCATTCCCGTGTCTTCTGAAGCGAAAGATTCACTTGGCTCCTTGGTTGCAGGTTCAGTTAATGGTTCCTCGTGGAGATTTTCCTCTGATTCTCGCAATTGTACTTCATCTCGAAGGTTTGCCTCTTTCGTATTTGCATGGTTTTCCTCAGAGCTTGTCGTTTCCATGAATGAAGTTTCCAATGATTCGGTTTCTTTGAATATCGGTGCGTTCTCGTTGGTTATTTCGTTGGGGCTGGTTTCCGCCTTCTGTTCGAGCAGTGAATAGAGCCTTGCTCGGTTACTAATGCGGTAGGCAAAATGTGGAAGTTCACGTTCAAATCGGATGTCCTCGTTTTTTTTTAATCCTTCAAGGTAGGCCAATGCAAAAACACTGGCATAAGGAAATTCTTCGGCCAATTGTTTTAAATGGTCGAGATCTCCTCCCGCGATAAGTTGCGGGTTCAGGATTAATTGGTTCAAGGTATTTTTATTCCAACTCACCAGTTGCTCATTAATTTATTAAGTACGTCTTGTACGATTTGCTCATTAATAGCCGCTAACAATTGATTTTCTACGGATGCGAAATTCGTGTTTGCATCAAAGTCTGAAAACCGCGTTACACTTAATTTGATCTCCTCTTGCTTCGGGACAACGGTGTTAATGGAAAATTGAACCGTAACACTTAACCTGTTTTTGGCGGCGTTATCTCCATTTTGAAGCGCAATAGGCTGAACGTTATATTGAGTGATTTCACCAGAAATCCTGACTTCAGCGTCTTTTGCATTGACGGCTAAATTCAACCGTGAATTGTTTTGGATTCCATCTTTTAAGGCCTCGGAAAGATTAGGGGAATAGTTCAAGGGGCATGTAGAGGCATTGATTTGAAGGGTTTGAAGGTGAAAACTTTTCCATTCTTCTGGCATGCCCCCAACATCCCGAAATCCAATTCTGCTGGGCCAACAAGCCGTTAAAAGACCAACCAAACTTACAAGCATCAGTAATTTCACTCTCCTAATTTAAATTCCTTAATTTTTCGGTACAAAGTACGCTCCGAAATGCCCAATTCCTGAGCGGCATGTTTTCTCTTGCCTCGGTGTTTTTCCAATGCTTTGGTAATCAATTCCCGTTCACGTGCTTCTAAGGACAACGATTCTTCGTATTCTTCATGAAGCACAAAATGTTCATCAATTACCGGGGTGCTTTCCAGCATAGGCGGTTGAATTCCTTTAGGTATAATCTCTCCCTGAAGCGGAGCAATATCGATATCTTGGTATAGCTTTTCTAATATTGGTCGGTGGTCAGGTGCAACTTTGAAACCCCCGGATTGATTCAACACCTCCACCACCAACTTCTTTAAGTCGGTTAAATCGCGTTTCATGTCGAAAAGGAATTTATACATCAATTCCCGCTCATTGATCGATTCTTGTTGAGCTTCTACCATTAATGTAGGAACGGACTCTTTGACCGGGGTAAGGTATTGTTGCAGAACGTGCGCGGCTATAGAACGATCCGTCTCAATGATGCTGATTTGTTCTACCGTGTTTTTTAGCTGGCGTATATTTCCTGGCCAAGGATATTCGCTCAACAGGGCAATGGCTTCTGGTTCCAACCGTATGGTAGGCATTCTATACCGTTCGGCGAAATCGCTGGCAAATTTTCTAAAGAGCAAATGGATGTCTTCTCCTCGTTCACGGAGCGGGGGTAGGTGCACGGGAATGGCGCTCAGACGATAAAACAAATCTTCTCGGAATTTCCCCTTAGCAATGGCCTTTTGCATGGGCTCGTTGGTAGCGGCCACAACGCGAACATTCGTTTTTTGGGGCTTAGACGCACCAACACGCATGAATTCACCGGTTTCAAGCACTCTCAGCAAGCGAACTTGGGTTTGCATAGGTAATTCTGCTACCTCGTCTAAAAAAATTGTGCCTCCGTTGGCGGTTTCAAAGTATCCTTGTCGGCTGCCAGCCGCTCCCGTAAAA
>JBJTXE010000337.1:0-5142 GCA_046082075.1 Bacteroidota bacterium | reverse complement strand
ACTTCCGAAAAACCCATGCTGTCCTCGTGTTTCAAAGAGCCTTTGAGGGGAATCGTGATGATTTCCATGTTGTCATGCGGATGCTTTCCAAATCCCAATCCGGGGGATACGATGTCGTCGTTGAGTACACGCAATGCCCCAAAATGCATGCGATAGCGGTTAAACCAAGAGGCAAAGCTGAAGGAGTGCTTAGCATTGAGCCAACCGTGGTTGGCATGACCTCTAGATGACGCGGAGTGAAACTCGTATTTCATGGATTTTTTGAACACAAAATTAACCGCTTTGTTCAAACGTATGAGTCCTTTTCATAGGGAGGTGTTAATATCATTTTGTGCGTATAGGTTGGTAATACGCTTTTTTCAGCGACCTTCGGCATTATGGTATTGAGTAGATTTTGGTTGGTAATTTTTATTGCTTCGCTGATTTTTGTTTTGATAGGCTTGGCTTTCAACAAAGAGTATAGCATTGACCGAATGGTCAATGGCACCAAGGAAAGCCCGATTTTAATCCGGGAATGTTACCTCAAACAACTGCCCGCATCGCTGCGTGATTCCTTGGCGAAATCAGGTACCGTGGTAGTGAATGCCAATGTTAAGGATCAAGACACGACGTACGAGTTGTCCAACAATCAAGTGAAAATGTACAGCGGTTTGCAAAAAACGGATGGACTATTACCGACCGCCAAAAATACCATAACGGATATTATTCTGCCCTTGCTGGCTTATCTAGCCTTGTTTGCGGGACTCATGCAATTGTTGATTGATTCGGGGGCAGCAGAAGGGATGGCCCGTTGGCTCAGTCCATTTTTCGTGAAAATATTTCCTTCCGTCCCTAAAAATCATCCGAGCATTTCCTATATGACCTTAAATTTTGCCGCAAACTTTCTCGGTTTAGACTCGGCGGCAACGCCTTTTGGTTTGAAGGCTATGGAAAGCTTGCAAGAAATCAATCCGGATAAAGACAAAGCGAGCGACGCGCAAATCATGTTTTTATGCTTGCACGCTGCGGGTCTTACCTTGATACCAACCTCCATCATTGGGTACCGTGCAGCAGCCAACGCAACGAGTCCTGCGGATGTCATGCTTCCGTGCATCATTACCTCGTTCATAGGAACCTTGGCGGCGTTAATCATTGTGGGAATTCGCCAAAAGGTGAACCTGTTGAACCGTTTGTTGATTGCGGTCGTGTTCAGTATTATCGGCGCAATGGTCGGGTTATTATGGTACATCAATTCGCTGGATGCCTTGGCAAAAAATCATTTTACGGGCAATTTTTCAGGCATCTTATTATTGGGGATTATCCTCTTAATTCTTGCCTATGCATTCGCCAAAGAGAAAAGGTTTACGGAAAAAAACACCACCGTTTTTGATGCTTTTGTTTCAGGAGCTAAAAACGGTATGCAGACAGCCGTGACGATTTTTCCGTATGTGCTGGGCATGTTGGTGGCCATTTCGGTGTTTCGCAACAGCGGCATGTTTGAATTGCTCAGCCAGGGCATTACGTGGTTATTTTCTCAAGCAGGTTTGTCGAAAGAAATTTCCGATTCCCTTCCAGTTGCCATGCTTCGGCCTTTCAGCAGTGGAGGGTCGCGCGGTTTTATGCTCGACGCCATGAACGTTTATGGCCCGGATTCGTTTACCGGACGATTGAGTTGCATTTTTCAATGCAGTGCTGAAACAACGTTTTATGTGGTGGCCGTATATTTTGGAGCGATTAAGGTGGCGAATACGCGTTATACCCTGTCCACCATGCTTTTGGTCGATTTAATCTGTGTTATAGCTGCAATTTTTGTAGCCTCTTGGTTTTTTTAGTATGTGGGAGTACTTTAAACGAAAAAAAGAAGAGCCTAAGCAACCGGAACCGGTGGTTTTGAAACCCATCAATTATCCGACGTCCATTGTGCTTCTTTGGGCAAAGGCCATTGAAGGGAATCAGGAGGTGCAGGTGTTTTTATTGAAAGAAGGATTTCCCGAACTTTTCCATGCAACGAATGCCATCTTTTTGGTCCAAGAATCCCGGGATTGGTTGATGCAAAACGGTTATGCGCATATGATGGCGATGATCAACACCTGCGAGGGGCTGCAAACAGCAGGAGAGTGGCTGTTGAAGAACAACATGCATTTGCTCTATCATATGGGAAGGTCGGTGGATCATGAGGCGGACAGCATGCAATGGATGGTGGCCAATGCCTCGCAAGATTTGGTTATTTTGGCCCGTGCCATCCAGTACAAAAAAGACCAAATCGAAGAGAATCACAACGATATGCATACCTTTGGAAAGGATTTGTAGGGCATAAAAAAAGCCCGCCGAAGCGGGCTTGAATCTGTTATTCGGTAAATCCTTAGATTTTAGAAACTTTTCCTTGAATCACTTTTCCGGTAACCGTAGTTACGCTGTAGTGGTACATGCCAATCGGTAAAGTCGACATGTCAACGCTGTTGCTGTTGGAAGTCAACGCCAATTTACCGTCCATTCCGTAGATGCTTATGGTTGAAATTTCCTCCGTAGCGTCAATGTTTAAGATACCGTTAGTAGGGTTAGGGTAAACGTTTACGCTAGCCACTTCTTCCAAGATATTAGCACCGCTTGTTCCAACAGATACGTTGTCAATCCAAAACTGAGCGTTAGGAACCGCTGGCAAACCTGCAAATATGGAGTTGTAAGAGCTGGTTGCAACAACCACCATAGCATTTGCGGTTCCAACAGCTCCTTGAATTGCCATCAAAGGAAAAGAGGCACTTGCCCAAGTTTGTAAATTTCCTGTATATGCTCCATACGCTTGGAACAATACCACATCGTCGTTTGGATTAGCGGTCATGGTGTCAATGAATTGACAAACAACGATAGCCGTATCCCCAGCAGGAATTAATTGTTTATGAGCAAAACTCAAGGACATGTTTCCGATGTTCGCCCAGCTACCTGCAACTTCTTGCACCATTAATCCTGGAATCGTATCAGATCCGAGACCTAATTGTGCGTTGAGCGCAGCATCAACAATGGTGCGCATTTTAGCAGATTGTGTCCCCGCAAAAGGAGCCATGACATCCATGGTGTAAAAACCGGGGCCCCATCCTGGACAGTCGGTTGCAACTCCTGGTAATAAAGGAGTAGCCGTTTGTTCAAAATCCCCGTTTACAAGGTTTTGAGCGTTTACAGCGCTGAAAGAAGCCACTGCAACTAAAGAAAGTAATAATTTTTTCATAACGATTGATTTTAAAATTTACACGAAGTTAAGCAATTCGAGGCACTTTCTATCACTGGGCCTTCAATTTATTCATGTTCATTTGTTGAAAATGCTTCACGGAACTAGAATTAACACATCGACTCGACGGTTCGATTTCCTTCCATCGGCGTTGGCATTATCGGCAACAGGCTTCGTTTCACCGTGGTGTTGGGGTACAATTCGATCCGGCGATATTCCGTTCATAATCAGGAAGTCACGTACCGCATTGACTCGGTTTTTAGATAATCCAACGTTGTAACTCTCCGTTCCCACCGCATCCGTATGCCCTTCCAAAGAAAGTTTATAGCTTGGATTCATTTTTAATAAATTGACCATGCTTTCCAATTCGCCGTAGCTGTCCTTTTTCACCAAAGATTTATCGAATTCAAAAAGCACTGTTTTGGAAATATTCCCTGTGCTAGGAGTATCCGTTGGGGGAGTGATATCGATTTTTCGTTCGATATACACCGTATCAATTTTGGTCTCAGTAATGAGCACCGTATCAATTTTTTGGATTTCTCGGATGATGGTATCGATCTTCACTTTGGAAATGATGGCTCGCTCCGGTTTACACAAGGTCATCTTCAACATCAGTTCATGCGAACCACTGCTGTAAGAAGCAATGTTAGCTATGGGCGCCTCGTAAGCATAACCAAAGAAAAATTTCTCTTTCAACACAATTCCAGCACGGGCCACCACACCAACTTGCGTTCGGAAGCCTGCGCCTAAATGGAGGAATTTTTTATACTGTGCATCTACATTGACGTCGACTTGATTCACATTGTTAATGCTCTTGTACAAGGCATTCGGACGCAATCCCCATGCGTTGTTGAGTTTTATTTGATATCCCGTTCCAAGCATAAAGTGCGGTCGTTGTCCATATCCGGGAAGGTTGGCGTAACCGAAATTCGAATAGGTTTTAACCAGCTGCTTCACAGTACCAAAAAGTTCCAAGGCACCGTTTCGATAAAAAGCACCAAAATCCGAGGAAATCGCCCCAGCACTTTGATTGCCTCCATTGACGATTGGATCGAGCAGGTCAAAGGCCACCGCATTCGAAGGGTTGACCCGATAGTTGTTATAACCGATCGAAATACCTAAACGCAGGGTTTGGTTACCGTTTAGGATGCCATAGGATACATTTCCCAATGCTGATACTTGTTGGAGCATCCCAATTTTATCCATCATAAACTGTCCTCCAATTCCCCAGCGCTCTTTAATTCTAGTAGAAACCAAGAGATGGTTGGTTATAGGTGCGCCTTCAATTTTCACCCACTGGTTATGGTGTGCCACCGTGAGCTCCGTGCAGTTGTTCAATCCGGAAGACGCGGGATTGATCAGAAAGGTGTTGTACCCGTACAAATAGGATTGCGGCACTTGTTGCGCATAGGCCATGTTAACCACCGCCGTCAATAAAGCAATTATTGGAAGTTTTCTCATGGCTTATTTTTTTAATCGTAACAAGTTGATAGCTCCTTTGTAGGTTTTCTCACCGCATTCTATCGAGTAAAAATAGACCCCATCGGGTAGAGGTTCATTGTTTTTCGATCCATCCCATTCGTTTTGATAATCCGTGGTTTCGTACAAGGGTTGTCCCCAACGGTTGTAGATTTTTACCGTACAACCGGCAATTTGGTAAGGATTATCTATTTTCCACGTATCGTTTTGACCGTCGCCGTTCGGCGTTAAGATGTTGGCGATTTCAAAATCACCCGCACATGTTGCAACGGATAATTCCAATTGAGCGATCGAATCGCAACCGTTTTGGTCGCTTAGCGTGTCTGAATAAATTCCGCTTTGTGTGTAGACGTTTCCACCGAAGGTGTACGATTCGCCTTCACAAAGGGAAATGTTGATGGTATTTACCGATGGAGGATTGATGTAGAGGGCCAAAATTACCACAGAGTCACAACCGCCGA
>JBJTXE010000336.1:0-2222 GCA_046082075.1 Bacteroidota bacterium | reverse complement strand
TTGAGCAAAGAGTACGGAGGAAAAAAGCAATACAAAAAGGCTAAAGTAGAGTTTAGTAGGTAGCATAAAATTAGATTTGGTAAGAAAGTTACGTATTTTTTCTACACGTTAGAAATTTGTCAATTGAAATAACATAGAAGTAATACGAAGTCACTGAGCAAGTTGGTCACAATAGAACTGAAATTGGTCGCATAGACCCTGGTAATTGAGGTAATCGGGAAGATCAGAGATTTTGTGGTAATCAGTATGAGCGCCAGTGGTGAACGTATAACACGGTACCGATAAAAAGTGCTTGGTATCGAGGATTTCACAGCGTTGAGAACTTTCTTTTGTTAGTAGAAAACTCTTCGAGCTATTCATCAGATTGACATCAAAATTGCTCGAATAAAGGAGTTTGGGTTGCAGCGTATCCATGCGGCCAATCATGTCGAAATTGTACACATGGTAAAGATTTTTCCATCTTTTTTTCCAGTGTTTCGACAAATGTTCTGAACCGTACAATCCCAGTTCGTGTCCTGTGTATGCAACGAACAACAGGTTGCAAGTGCTGTTATGTTCGGTAAAATAATTATGCAGTTCAATGAGCATTGCAACTCCCGACGCATTGTCGTCCGCTCCAGGATGCACCTCGTTTTTTCCAGGCGATTTGGATAATTCCCCACCGAGGCCAAGATGGTCAATGTGGGCTCCAACTAGAATGGTTTTCGAAGACTTTCGGTCAACAAAAGCGGTAACCATCTCGCTTTTTAGGGTTTTGCCTTGCGCTGTAAAGCTGTATGAAAGCTTTTCTTTTTTCGATCCTTTGTCCAAGTTTTCCCAAACGTACTGGTTCGCGAGGTTTTCACCCAAGCTTCCGCTTGCACGGCCTTGGAGGGTATTTCGGCATAAGGCATCAACATGTTGTTTGAAGTCCGTTAACGAATTTTCTGAAATTTGTCCGCAGCAGATATAACAGCAAAGGAAAATTGCAACAAAGCAACAATAGCGATAAGTGGTCAATCCTATTCTTTGGTTTTTTTCTCGGTGGCTAAATGCGCTGGAATTTTTCCAAATTGCAAGGTGGTTCCGTCCCACCACAGTCCCATTGCACTGCGGTCCTTGATGTTGTCGTTGAATAACACTTGATCAATGTTGCGTTCGAAGGTACCTTGAGTTACGGTTTTGAGGCTAGCATCTTCGCTCGAAACCCTATCTGCAACAGCAATCCAGGCGAAGGATACGCTGTGGTTTCCGTTATTCAATTCCTTCACCTTAAATCCTTTTTCCGTGATTTCAGCGATGTATAAACCGTTGCAGTCGCCTGTTGGGCTAACGGTAACGGTGGGCAATTGGACCATCGTTCCTTGCATTATTTTTCCGAATTCAACGAAGCAAGTGCCGTTGACGAGTTCTCCAGAACCGTTGTCGTATATTTTAGAGGTTTCTGCCGTAACTGAATACAGTGGGGTTTTAGCACCGTTAACTTCTCCGATGAGTTCTACGTTTTTTCCGTAGGTATAGGTATTGCCCGAATTGTAGGTTGCAAACCATTCCCCCTTATTGATTAAACCAATAATTTCGCCTCGGTTTATTGTTCCCACCACACCTCCAAAAAATCCGCCCCCAATTCCTGTAAGTTCTTTTTGGGTTAAAAGACCGCTACCGGAAACATAGGCGGATGAACCATAAACTCCATAAGTATTGCTCGCGCTGTTTTTGTAAGCAAGAGATCCCCAATAATTGGCGTTCCAATGGGCGCCAATGGTTCCTCCACATCGGGTGTAATCGTTCCAATTGTACCCAGCTGCACCGAAGCTGTAAAGATCTCCCCAAAAATTGAATCCGGCAGTCGCTGAATTCGAGGTGGTATTGGTGTAACCCGTACCATCGTTTTGGCTGTCTCGTGTTCGGTATGCGTACTCCCGGAGGTTTGCGGGTCAAAGCATCCACTGTCACGGGTGCCTGGGAACGCGTCGATCAGGCGGTTGCGAATGGAGGGATCGTCGCGAAACACCTCCATCCAGACACTGAAGAAGCCAGTGGCCTGGGCGAGGAGCACCACCGCATCAATCACCACGGCATCACCTGGACGCAAGGCAGAAGCTTGTCACGCGCATGTTCCGCCTGGAGCCATGCTTCGTGGCGTTGCTTGATGCGGTCGAGAGCGATCAGGCGTCCGTTGGCATCGGCATCGGCGGCAGCGGGCCGCTGAAGACCTACAAGTGTGAGTGTGGATCGTGCAA
>JBJTXE010000335.1:0-5131 GCA_046082075.1 Bacteroidota bacterium | reverse complement strand
TTTGCGATAATTTTGCATTGGAAACGGAAAATAGTGCGGCCAAAAAAGCACTGAATAACCCAATAATTAATGCCGCTAAGACATCACCTTTGAAATCTCGGGCAATGAAAGCTACTCCAATGACCACCACTAAACTGAAGGCTAGTTTTGTGAGGTTAAACGGAAGTTTTAGCAATAGGGGCTCCAACCAAACTACATGAAACGTCGTTGTAGCAAGGCACAAAATTCCGAGGGATGCTGTGGATAAATGAATGGAATAATAAAACGTAATCCAATGCAGCGCGACAACGATTCCTGTAATCAAGACATATAACCGTTGTGCTTTAGGGATGGTCCAGGACTCTTTCTTCCAAAAAATAAAGATAGCCAGCCCTATGGAAGCTATTAACATACGATACCAGACCAATATTAAGGGATTTTGGTCTAGTAATTTCCCAATAATTCCAGTAAAACCCCAAAGAAATACGATTCCGTGGAGTAAAAGAACGGCCTTAAGCTTGGAAATCAATTATTTACGCTTTTTCCAATCGGCAATAGCATTCTTGCACTGGCTTACATAAGCTGTATCACCGTCGGCTTCGGCAAGTTTAAGGCATTGTTCTGCGGTTGAAATTGCTTCGCTGTATTTCCCAAGAGAAGCTTGTATCAAGGACTTGGTTTTGAGCATCCAATACGCTTCCGGTCGCATGGTTATTGCCTTATCAACCCATTCCAAGGCTTGCTTATCATCGATTTTCTCCTCCAGGTAGTATTTAGCTGCCGTATGATAATCGTTGGCTGTTGGACCCGACAACACCTTTTTAATGGATGCCAATACCTTTTCTTTCACCAAAACCGTAAAAGGAATTTGGATTTTCACCTTATCCCAGGCCATGACGATATCTCCGCCGTTATTATCTATATTATTGATGTCGATGGTTAAATTCTCAACGCTTTCCTGGCGATTGATTACCGCTGATTTCAAGGTTAAAGCCACCTTGCTTTCGTCCCATTTTTCGGGCAAGCCCCAATTGCCATATTCGGTGTAAAATGCCACTTGCCATTCCGCAGCTGAAGGTTTAGCATAGACCGCATAGGTTCCCGCCTTTAAAGTGTCTTTACCAAAAATCAACATGTCTGTGCACGTTAATTTTGTGCTTTCATTGGCGCCAAGACGCCAATATTCGTTGTAAGGAACCAAATCCCCAAAAATAACGCGTCCATTCACCGAAGGCCTAGAATAGGTAACAGTGATGTCCGTCAAACCCACACGCTGTTCTAAGCGGCAAGAAGGACTTGCTTTTGGTGCGGTGACTTGAGAGAAAACAACCCAAAAAGTAATCAGGCATGCGCTGGTAAAAAGGTATTTCATCGTATTATATTTAAAAGTTAAACAGATTTTTCGGGAGTAAAGTTCTCGACCGCCTCAGAATATTCCTCGGTTGATATGCGTTCAAAACCCTGAGTAAGCAAATCAACAATCTCTTTTCGCCGGTTTTCTTCCACTTGCTTTACCCCCCTATGGACAACAAGCTTACCCTGCTCCTTACGGACATTCAGGAGAAAACCCTCCTTTGCGCCAATTTTTATGTACGTAGATTCGTTGTCCGAAACGCGTTTCATTGCCTCGGTTTGATCGGCAATTTTCTCCCAAACCGTATTGGAAAAAAGTTGAACTAGTTCCTCTGCTTTTTCAGGGTTTTCTTGATTAATGGTTTCCCAAAGCGCTCCATCAATTCCATGAATAATTAGAAAAGCAATCAGTTCTTTTTCCAAGGCCTTTAATTGATCCAAGGGTATTTTTGGATAGTTCATGTTATTTTTCCTTGGCGTACAACTCTAAGGTTAAGTCCATTACCTCCGGAAGTACTTTATCCGTAGAGGCTTGTTCAAAGGTGAAATGGTAGGTTCCTTTCTTAGGGAATCGGTCGTGGGTAATTACTTTTGAAAAAACTACGGTTGAACCGCTTTTGTCGCCCATCCAATGGCCTTTTGCATCGGCCGTAACGATTTCCAACGGAAACCTTTTAGATTTTCCTAAGGGACCGTCTACCGTAAGATACATCCATAAATTGCTGTAGGGATAATTATCCGTTGTCCTGACCGACAATACGAGATCATACAGCAAGGTGGTGTCTTTAATGGGAACGTTAAATTCGGTTTTGGCAGCTTGTTTCCATTCTTGGTGAGGAATAGCAATAGACTCAGAATGCAAGGCATTCGATGTACAAGCGGTTAACAGAACACCTGACAGGACGGTTAATGAAGCAACCAGAAAAATCTTAGTCATTATTCGAGGATTGAGGGGCGCTTTTCGGTTTCTTTTTCTTTTTCTTGCGATTCTTCTGGGTATTCGCAAATCTAGCAATGCTGTCCTGTCCTACCACATTATCAAACCCTATTTCGACAGGCTTATCTTCCTCTACATGATATACTTTCAAATCCTTCGGAAAAACACCTTTTCGGTTTTTTTCTTGAACTTCCTTAACCTGTTCTGGAGTTAAAATAATCCATGCACTTTCGCCTGGAAATGCATACCACATCATGCGCTTAAAAACGTCTGTTTTAATATGATACGCCTCGCCTTTTTCTGTTTTAAGCTTAATTTCAGTCTTGGGAAACGATTTCAGCGACTCGGTATACATGTCCAATTCATAGTTCAAACAGCACTTCAATTTACCGCATTGGCCTGCAAGCTTTTGGGTATTTAAGGCAAGTTGTTGGTAGCGCGCTGCGCTAGTTGAAACCGACCTAAAATCCGTTAACCACGTTGAACAGCATAATTCCCTGCCACAAACTCCAATTCCTCCAAGACGGGAAGCCTCTTGACGTAAACCAATTTGACGCATTTCTACGCGCACTTTGAATTGGTCGGCCATATCTTTAATCAATTGTCGGAAATCAACTCGGTCTTCTGCCGTGTAATAAAAGGTAGCACGGGATAAATCCGCCTGATACTCAACATCCGAAATTTTCATTTCTAATTTTAAGTTGACCGCTAAAGTCCTGGATTTGAACATAAGTTCTTTTTCGAGGGAACGCCCTTCAATCCACTTATTGATTTCCTCTTGGTTGGCAATCCGCAAAATTTTACGCGCTTCTGCATGCTTGAAATTGGGTGCTTTTCTGCGAACTTGAATTCGCGCTAACTCACCCGTCACGGAAACGATTCCAATATCGTAACCTGAGGTTGCCTCAACTACGACTAAATCTCCCGTTTGCAAACTAAAATTTTGATTGTTTCTGTAGAATGCCTTTCGAGCGTTTTTAAATCGAACCTCGACAATTTCGTAGGCTTTTTGATTTTCAGGCAAAGCTAAATTTGCCAACCAATCACGCACCTCTAATTTATCGCATTCTCCGCTGCTGCACAACCCGTTATTCTTACACCCTCTGGGAGACCCCCCTGTACCACATGATGCACAACCCATTGCTCTTTTTTTGGTAAAAATAGTGAATTAAGCTCGATGAATGTACCGCATCACTTGAAAACTCATTTCCGTAAAAAGCATTTTGGCACTCGCATTTCGTTCTAAACTATGGTAAGCGCTGTCCATGGTCTCAATGAAATTACGAATATTATTCCCGGTAATAAAGGGAGAAAACTTCTCTAAGAAGGCCAACTCTTCTTGGGTTAATCGTACGTGTTCTTTGCCTAGATAGTTGAGAATATTGCTTTGTCGAAGCATATGCAGGGCATATACAACAAACAACTTCTGTCGTTCCTTCGTAAGTGTTGAGATACTTTCCGCCCAAGTTATCATCTCGTTTACCTCTTTTTTGTAGGAACATCTCATTAATTGAATGAAGTAATTTCGATAGGTCTCGGTGAAATCTTCGCTCTCCAATAAGTTAAGAGCACTCGCCAAATCCCCATCCGAAAAGGAGGAAACCCCATCTGCAGCGGACTTGTCCAAACCATGTTTCGACATCAAATAGTCGGAAATTTCTAGCGGCTGTAATCGGGGAAAAGTAATGGCTTGAGCTCTTGATTGAATGGTTGGTAGGATTTCATGTTGCTGCTCCGTTAGCAAGATAAACAAGGTTTGCGCCGGAGGCTCTTCCAATACCTTAAGTAATTTATTGGAACATTCCTGGTTCATTTGTTCTGCTCCAAAAACCAAGACCACCTTATAACTTCCCTGGAACGATTTTAAATTAATTTTCTTGATAATTTCCTTGCTCTCTTCAACACCAATAATCGGATTTCGTTCCTTTTCATCCATTACTTTTGTCCAATCGAATAACGAAAAATACGGGGTTCTTTTCACCTGTTCTCGCCACTCCAACAACAAACCACTCGAAATCTTTGAAATCGATTGAACGACCGGATAAACAAAGTGAACATCGGGGTGTTGCAAGTCATTCATTTGGGCACAAGAACTGCACTTCCCACAAGCATCATTGGGGCCGGGTTGTTCACACAAAAGCAATCTGATGTAGGCAAGGGCCACTGCAAAAGTCCCAACACCTGGGGGCCCGACCAATAATTTTGCATGGGCAATTTTACCGGAGGCTACTTCCTTCGTTAAATCTGCTATAAGGTCCTTTTGTCCAACAATTTCTTTAAAAAACATCCTTCAAATTTAGACATTATCGGTGGGTTCAGATAGCTTGGAATCTTTTCCAACTACGATTACAAATTCACCCTTAACCGTTAAATTGGTAAAATATGCCAATGCATCCTCCACGGTTCCTCGGTAATGCATTTCGTACATCTTAGAAATTTCCTTGGCGACGGATACTCGTCGCTGGCCTCCCATAAATTGAGCAATTTGCTGCAACGTCTTGATCAATCGGTAAGGCGACTCGTAGAGTATGACGGTATTCTCTAAAGTTGCCAAAAATTCCAACCTCGTTTGACGCCCTTTCTTGTGGGGCAAAAATCCTTCAAAAAAGAACTTGTCTGCCGGAAGACCCGAGGCTACCAACGCAGGAACAAACGCCGTAGGCCCTGGTAAACACTCCACTTCAATGCCGTGTTCTATGCAAGCCCGCACCAGTAGAAATCCGGGATCAGAAATACCTGGAGTTCCAGCATCGGAGACCAATGCCACTTGCTCATGCGCTTGAATTTGCCGAATTGCTTCCTGCAATTGCGCGTGCTCGTTGTTCGAATGAAACGAAAGCAGTTTTTTATGAATATCGAAAT
>JBJTXE010000334.1:0-2396 GCA_046082075.1 Bacteroidota bacterium | reverse complement strand
TTGCCCAACCCAATTGGAGAGACGACCTAAGAGATTTCAAAAAACTGGGTACGCCAAAATACTTTTTTGGTGTGACGGCCGGATGCATGGACTCCATGGTAAATCATTATACTGCCGGAAAACGTTTACGCTCGACAGACGCTTACACCCCAGGAGGCGCTGCGGGTTTTCGTCCCGATTATGCCAGTACCGTATATTCGAATATCTTAAAAGAACTTTTTCCAGATGTTCCGGTCTTGCTCGGAGGCATTGAAGCCTCATTGCGCCGGGTGACCCATTACGATTATTGGGCCGATAAACTTTTTCCCTCCATCTTAATCGATAGTAAAGCCGATGCTCTGGTGTATGGCATGGGAGAACAACCGCTAAGAGCCTTTCTAAAGTTGTTGAAAAAAGGGGTTCCGTTCAATCAAATTCGAACCTTAGCTCAAATTGCCTATGTGCAACCAATAAAGGAAGAAGTGTTAAAGCACAAACGTTGGGAAACCGTTTCTTTGACGAGCCATGAGGAATGTTTGAAGGATAAAGTAGCCTATGCGGCCAATTTCAAAATCGTTGAAGTTGAATCCAATAAACTCAGCGCTAACCGAATTCTTCAAGAAGTAGGCGAGGAGCGTTTGGTGGTAAATCCGCCTTATCCTACCATGACGGAAAACGAGATCGATGCGTCGTTTGAGTTACCTTACACGCGCTTACCGCATCCTAAGTATAAAAAACGAGGGACGATTCCCGCTTACGAAATGATCAAGTTTTCATTGAACATACACCGCGGCTGTTTTGGCGGTTGTAGCTTTTGTACGATTTCGGCGCATCAAGGGAAATTTATTGCCTCGCGAAGCGAAGGATCTATCATGAAAGAATTGGAGGAAATTACTGCGCATCCCGAATTCAAAGGGTATTTGTCCGATGTAGGTGGACCTTCTGCGAACATGTACAAGATGAAGGGCAAGGACGAAAGCATTTGCGCCCGTTGCGTAGCTCCGAGTTGTATTCATCCCGTGATCTGCAATAACTTGGATACTTCGCACAAACCGATGACGGAACTCTATCGAAAAATCGATGCCCATCCAAAAATCAAAAAAGCCTTTGTTGGATCTGGAATTCGCTACGACTTACTGGTCGACGACTTCAACAAGAACAACGAAGACGGCAACCACGACGAGTACCTGGAACAAGTGGTAACCCGTCACGTGAGCGGGCGTTTAAAAGTTGCACCTGAGCATACTGCCGAAAACACCTTGCGCATGATGCGTAAGCCTTCGTTCAAGTATTTTCACAAATTCAAGGAAAAGTACGAGACGATATCCGCCAAACATCGGTTGAATCAACCTTTAATCCCGTATTTTATTTCCTCGCACCCCGGCTGCGAAGAGACGGATATGGCGGAATTGGCTGCGGAAACCAAGGATATGGGCTTTAAATTGGAGCAAGTGCAAGATTTTACCCCAACACCTATGACGGTAGCGGAAGTTATTTACTACACTGGACTGCACCCGTACACCTTGAAACCGGTTTTCACGGCTAAATCACCGGAAGAAAAGAAACATCAGAACCGCTATTTTTTCTGGTACAAGCGCGAAAACCAAGAATGGATTTCGAGCCGTTTAAAGCGCGCTGGTCGTGCCGATCTCAGCGACAAACTCGTAGAAAACACCTCTTCAAAAACTCTTCCTCCTTGGTTAGCCAAACGGAGAGGGAAATAATGGTTTTTGGTCTTTATTCCTCCTTCGCCGCGGCGAAAAGGGGGATGATAAAACAACTATTTTTATAGAAAAAGGCTCTCCCTAGGTGCCGTATAAACCCACACCCGGGAAAGTCTTTAAACCCTTACCACCGACCTTGCTTGGATCTTGTTTCTTACCCCATTCCACAACTGCAATCGCATCTTGAGGGCATGTTCTGCCACCAGGGTAGCTTCTTCCCATCTAACGGGGTCATTCTCACAAACTTCGTCCATTAATTTTAACGAGAGGGGACCATGATCTTCACCATCTATTTCAATGTGGCGCTCAAGGTAATAGAGAAAACCGTTCATGCGTTCGGGAGCTTCGGTTTTTAATTCCTTTACGATTTCTAGGAACATGTCCGGAATTAAATCCTCCCTACCGAAGGTAAACAACGATGCAATTTCGTGGATTTTTCCACGGTGAATCACCTCAAAGGTATACCGAACAAAGGCCTTGGTTTCTTCCGCAATTTGGCTTTCGCTCAATGCTTCGTTGACGGAAACATTCGCTCGAATGCGCTGGGTAAATTGCTGCATTGCTGCACCGTTCGCGCCCAAAGCATCCATGGCGTTCAAATACATTTCAAAATGGCTCATCGTGGTGCCCGCTGCATCCACATCGCTTTCTTCTCCCACCACGATTTCGTTAATGAAACGTCGGGTTTCGGCA
>JBJTXE010000333.1:0-2050 GCA_046082075.1 Bacteroidota bacterium | reverse complement strand
TAATATTTGATCAATGTTTATTGAACAAAATATACCAGTCAAAAATTATCTGCGAAAACTGAGGAACGATTTCCTTCGGGAACTCGAGGATTCAGTTGATTCAACCTGCTTGGGGGCTTCAACGGTCTTCTTTTCTTCCTTGGCTACTTCAGGAGTTGAAGGAACCATTGCCAAGGAACCACCGCTTGACCTGCCTCTGCGAAACAACCTTCCGCTTGATGAAGAAGCAGAACAATTCCCGGAAGCACAAGAGCTAGATGCCACTGCAGAACCAGAAGCGGAACATACGCCTCCAGCACATTCAGCACCAGCCACAGCCTGACCCAAACCGATCGCAAGAATAAAACTTATCATAAAAACCTCCTGAAAAAAGAAGACCTTTGGGGTCTCCAAAAAGATTCCAGACTAGGTTTCTTCCTTGAAACGCTAATTCACAAATCCTAAAAAAAAACCGCTACCCCACTTGCTTTAGGAGCAAACAATCTACATTTCAAAGTTAACCGTTTGGATTCCATTCCAAGAGGTGGCAGCATCGAATCATTTCGACTTTGAGATGTTAGAAAGGGAAAAAGGAATTGGCAAGCAAAATAGATAAATTTTAACGATTTTTATAATTATGACGATTTTTCTATTTAAGTAAACTGTTACAGCATTTTAATTTAACAATCTGCTAAAAAATTTATTTAAAATAAATAAATCAATTCCGATTACTTGCACCTGATGTTCAATTGAACACTTCCATCAGGGTTTTTAGTGGCACGAAAGAATACAATTTAGCTTGGCTATTTCTTCTATTACATCTTTTCTAAACATAAAAAACTGGATGTCATGAAGAACACCACTGTTACTTATGTATTTACAGTAAAATGACGAATTATCTAATATGGAGAAGGAGGTCCTATTTATGCATAATTTTAGAAACCCGAAAATTTGGATAGTCATAGCTATCTGCCTCGTGCTGATGGCACTTGGAATTAGTTATATCAAACCTGACATTATCACATTAAAAGTCAACCTGCTGGTGATAGGCTCCATTATCGGTATCGGGGGTTTCAGCATAGCGTGCAATCAAAGACTTCAAGATAATAATTCAAATTCCACGATTGGACTTACAACTTTCGGCTTATCCCTCACATTTTTTATTTCAAGTCTCTCAATGGATCAAAGCTGGGATTCGATGGTTTTGGCAAGTTCCATTTTCAGCTATGTAACTTTTTTTCTAGGTATCTTTTTTTTACTTCCATTGGTTGCAAAAAAAACAGCGGCAATCTGTTTTGTTCTGTTTCATTTTGCGGGAATAGTCACCGCTGTAACTTCAATTGAACCCCCAAACGCCCCGGCCTCCTGGGTTGCCACAAACCTATGGGCTTATTATTTCAGGCATTATTTGACTTTCACATATCTTAACAACGCCTATCATTTCTATTCTCCTGAACCAGGTCCCCCTGTTTTACTTTGGTCCAAGATCGAATACGATGACGGCTCTTTCCGCTGGTTTAAAATACCCAACCGCTCTGAAAGCCCTATCCAGATGCATTATCAACGAATGCTTTCAATAACTGAAAGCACAAATGTCGCGAGCAATAATTCACCTGAAAATTGGGAGGAGAAATTGCAAAGGCGTAATCTTTCAGGGTTAGCACACCAACCCCAGATCACGCCCCTCAATCGTTCCATGTCCCAGTCTTATATGTACAAGGAACCTGCTGAATACTCAAAAAAGACATTGGCAGCTTACGCACTTTACTTGACCAAGAAATTCGCGCACCCTGCGGAAAACCCCAGCATCAGCATAGATAACATAAAAATTTACAGGGTGACTCATGCCATCATAACCCCTGCGGAAATGTCCCGCGGTGAGGATGCCTTGGATCCAACCCTATATCTTCCATATTTCATGGGAAGTTTTGACAAAAATGGCAAGTTGATTGATCCTAATGATCCATTTTTATATTTTCTTCTCCCAATTACACGAAGCACTAATCCAAATGAACCCACAATTTCTATCAACTCCCTAAATATTCATGCTGGTGATGTGAAAATTGTGCCT
>JBJTXE010000332.1:0-3209 GCA_046082075.1 Bacteroidota bacterium | reverse complement strand
ATACAGGACTTTTTTCATGCGCCTCATTTTCCAATGGTTCCTGTCTTTGATGTAAACTTCCCAGAAAAGGTGATTGGCAGCTTGATCAACCACACGGTTACTGTTGTTCAAGTGGTTAATGAAATTCGACCTCGAGATATTTCCCAACGAGGCATAGTTGGAGGCCCCAAAAAACCATCGCTTGTACAAAGAATCCGTGGTCCAAAACACCAAGTATCCGATGATAAAAAACAAAATCCAAAGAAAGAACCGCAAAAAGCGAAAGGCCCAACGTTGGTGAATGTGCAGCACGGAATCTACCCGCTCGTTGACTTTTTTTCGAAAAACCAACATGATGAAAAAAGCCAGCATTACCAAGGCTACATGAATTGGAGCAACAAAGCGATTGGTGCGTACATAAAATGGACGAATCCAATAGTTGTCAACGGCTAAATTAACTTTACCCGCATTGCGTTTGAAAGGTATAGCGAGGTCGTGAGCCAGATTAATCGAGCCATCCAAGTTCTTTTCCCAAAAAGCATATGCCACCAATCCGTTGCTCGTCGCCAAATTTTCTACATCGTCATGGAACGGATAGGTTCTTTCCGAATCTTTTCTATAAGCATCACTTTGAAGCACCTTCAAGAGGAGCGAATCCATGAGCAAGGAATCACTCACTCCTTTGGAAGCAGCGAACAATCGAACCATCGTTTCCCCTGCCATTTTATTGGATTTACCTCCGAAGAAAAAGAGGTTTTTTCTGGGAAGGTAAAAGGTGCCCGAGGTGTCTTCCGTTATGAAAAAGTAATAATCATTGCTTTGTTTCTTATGAGCATTATTGAAGAACGCATCGCGGTATTTCCGCATCGATGTCGAATAATAAGGTGTTATAGCCCCCCAAGGGATCCGTGGCAACTTTCCAGCGAGCGGATGGGTAAAATAATCGAGGGAAATCGTAAGGTTTAGTTCTTTTGAAAGGGAATTCAAAACTCTTGTACTCCCATCATCTACCTTGAGCGATGGGTGGGTAAGAACGGCATGAAAGCGTATTTCCCGCTGGGACCACAGCGGTGATGAGAGCAGTAAAATGAATACGTAGCGGGAGAAATTACAAATGTAAGAACGCTTTTTTGGCCAATAATTGATCATTGCTTTCACGGTAGTTTGGATCATCAACGCAACAATCTACGGGACACACGGCAGCGCATTGAGGTTCATCATGAAACCCCACGCATTCCGTGCATTTGTTGTGAGTGATGTAGTACACATCCATATTTACAGGAGCTTGGGCAGCACTTGCGTCTACTACCTCTCCGTTAAGAATGGTGATGCTACCAGCAAGCGATGTACCGTCTTGATATTTCCATTCCGCTCCTCCCTCATATATCGCATTATTCGGACACTCGGGTTCACAGGCTCCGCAGTTAATGCACTCATCGGTAATCATAATTGCCATAACGCTCCAAAATTTCTGCAAAGATAGTGCAGGTGATTCAATTATTGAAAAAACTAACAACTAAACAACCATTACCCTACTTTTGTTGCATGAATCGTTCGGAAATCATTGAGCATCTGACCTTATTGGGACAATTTTTGGATCAACTAGGGCAATCGATTCCTCCTTTAGCAGAAAACTTCTCTCACGAGATTATCCAAGAAATCGAAGATACTATCCGAACCGAAATTTACAGAAACGGTTGGTTTGACGAGTCCAATGTACGCAATTCACTGGCTGGAATTAGCACGTGGTTAACCTTAGATCAACTGGAAGATTTTACGCGTGATCAACCTTTCTATCGTTTCGAAAAACGGGTCAGTTTGATCTTAGCAGGTAACCTGCCTTTGGTCGGTTTTCACGACGTGCTTTGTTGCCTTTTGATGGGTTGCAAGATGCAAATAAAAATGAGTTCAGACGATCAAAGGATGCTTCCCGTGCTCTTAAAAGCGCTAGTTGAACTTAATCCTTCCTACCTCGATTGCATCGAGCTCAATCCGATCAAACTAGCTGGGCACGATGCGGTAATCGGCACAGGAAGCGATTCGTCGCTGCTCCATTTTCAATCGTATTTCAAGGATATTCCCAACTTGCTTCGAGGAAATCGAACTTCGGTTGCGGTGATCGATGGCACCGAAAATCCTCAGGAATTGGAGGCGCTCGGCAAGGACATTTTCGATTACTTTGGCAGAGGATGCAGAAGTGTCACGCATTTGATGGTACCAGATACGTATTCCATGGACCGCATTTTTACAGCCATATTGTCCTGCGAAGAAGTGCTTCAAAATAAGAAATACAGTAACAATTACGAATACCACCGAGCGGTATTTTTATTAAGCCAACAATCTTTGCTCGATAATGGATTTCTGTTGCTGAAAGAAACTAAAGAATTGCAAGCCCCCATCGCCATGCTTTATTTTCACCGGTATGTTAACCCATCAGAAATCGACGCTTACCTTACCTTGCATCACAATCAAATCCAATGCATTCTGGGTAAAGGCTTTTTACCCTTCGGCACGGCACAACGTCCCCGAATCCATGACTTTGCCGATCAGGTCAACACCCTTGAATGGCTTTCCAAGGCACTGAATTAACAAGGATTTTATACTTTTGCACGCAATGGGAATTTTTGGACAAGGGATTATCTACAAAACAGCCGCGGAAATTCAGATCATGCGGGAAGCGGCATTGGTGGTAAGTCGAACCCTGGGCTTGGTGGCAAAACATCTTAAACCTGGTGTTACACCGGCAGAACTGGACCGTATGGCGGAGGAATACATCCAAAGTCAAGGGGCGATTTCAGGTTTCAAAGGGCTTTACGGATGCCCAAGTACGCTGTTGATTTCAGTCAATGAACAAGTCGTGCACGGCTTACCAACGGATAAACCCATCCAAGACGGCGATATTGTGTCCGTGGATTGCGGTGCTGTTTACCAAGGGTATTACGGCGACCACGCCTATACGTTTGAAGTGGGTGAAGTTAGTCCCGAAAAAAAGAAGTTGTGTCGAGTAACCAAAGAATGCCTTTATTTGGGTATTGAAGCATGCAACACAACCAACCGCATTGAGGACATTGGATACGCCATCCAGCAACATGCAGAAGCGAACGGTTTTGGCGTTGTACGTGATCTGGTGGGACATGGATTGGGTAAAAAACTGCACGAAGAACCCCAAGTTCCGAATTATGGTAGAAGAGGCCAAGGAAAACGGATTCAAAATGGACTGACCATTGCCA
>JBJTXE010000331.1:0-4315 GCA_046082075.1 Bacteroidota bacterium | reverse complement strand
GGAGAGGTTCCCTCCTTTTCGTAATTTAAAATTGAACTTAAAGGCAACATCTCCGTAGGTTGGTATTGCATCTGTTCCTAATTGTATTCCTAATACTTCGAATAATGAAAGTGTTGAATACCTACCCATCATTAAGAAGCTTGCTGTACCTTTCTTATTGAGAGGGCCTTCCGCTAAAAATTCTGTTCCAAATAATCCGAATTGACCTGTAAATTCATGGCGCTGATCGTTTCCACTTCGGAGTTTGAGGTCAAAGACTCCCGACACGCTGTTGCCGTATTCCGCAGGAAAGGCACTCATGATGAAGTCCGAATTGCCTAAGATTTTATTATTTAATACGGAAACAGGCCCTCCAGAACTTCCCGCAATGGCAAAGTGGTTAGGATTAGGGATATCAATGCCCTCCACACGCCAAACAACCCCTAAAGGGCTATTACCTCGAATAATGATGTCGTTACGCGAATCATCGGCACCTTGCACTCCCGCAAAGTTGGAAGCCATTCGAGCGGGGTCCATTCGAGACCCGGGATAGCGATTCGTTTCTTCTACAGAGAACTGTTGTGCTGAAATAACGGCCAATTCGTTGATGATTTCCCCTTTCTTTCTACCGGTCACAACCACCTCTTCTTTGTTCGTAACGGATTCTTGAAGCAAAATAGATAGAATAAGTTCCTTTCCTGAGTTTATTTCAATGGTTTGTGTTTTCGGTTCGTATTGTATGTACTTCGTAGTAAGACTGTATTTTCCAACTGGAACAGCAGGGATACTGAAAGCGCCTTCCGCATCGGTTACAGCACGGTAATTCGTTCCATTCTCGTTTTTGAGATCAATTTCCACTTTAGCGCCCGCAAGCGGAAAATTCGTTTCGGAATCCATGACTTTGCCTCGAACATTTTGTGTTTGGCCAAAGGTAATTAGGGCAGTAAATAAAAATAGAAAGGTAATTATTGGTTTCATAGGCTCTTTAGGTTGGTCGTAAAACAATTGCAAGTAAAGATAATAAAAGTTAAATAGCTGTTAATTTGTAAATTGTACTTTCTTTGTGCGGATATTTGTCAGACTAATAAATTATTACCCTATGAAATCCTTTGTACTACCCCTTTTCGTTGTTTTATTCAGCTTTATTTCCTGTGCCCAAAAAGAAACTCCTGCTTTAACATGGTACACCGATGTCTCTCTTGCAGCAGAAGCGGCCGTGACAGAGGAAAAACCCATGCTGTTGTTTTTTACCGGAAGCGATTGGTGCGGTTGGTGTCACCGTTTACAACGTGAGGTATTTAATACAACAACGTTTTCTACATGGGCTGCAAGTAATGTGATTTTAGTGGAGCTCGATTTTCCGAAAAACAAAGTTCAGCCTCAAAATATTAAAGATCAAAATCAAATGTTACAGCAACAGTTTCAGGTACAAGGTTACCCAACCATTTGGTTTGTAAACGTGGTTAAAGAAGGCGAAAAATACAACATGTCTACCTTAAAGTCTTCTGGATACATGGCCGGAGGACCGGACGTTTGGATAGCGAATGCGAAATCCATTATTGAAGGGGGGAAGTAACCTGATTAAAGAACATGGAGCAAGCTTCCATGTTCTAGGACTTTTCCACTGCTTGATTTTGTGCACAAAACCCCCGTTTTTATCGTTTTCGTTGGGAATATAAATGCAGCGATTTCTCGTAAGTTTTCTGGGGTTATTTTTGGGGTATAGGTTGATAAAATAAGGGTCCCATCCTCTTCTAACAGCATGGCGGCATGTTGCAGCAAAGAATCCAATTGATGTTCTAATTGCCATTTTTTTCCTTTGGTGCCAATGCCCCAAGCAGGCGGATCCATTTGAAGTATGTTATAACGATGTTTTCGTTTAATTTCTCGGTCCATGAATAAAAGGGCGTCTTCGCACACTAATTTCCCCTTGGAAAAATTATTGGATTCAAAATTTTCCCGTGCCCATGTAAGTGCGGATTTTGAGGAATCAACATGGATTACTTCTGCTCCTGCTGTGCCAGCAACAACGCTTGACACTCCTGAATAAGCGAATAAGTTTAAAAATTTTGTGTCGGAATTCGTAAGGCTCTTTATTTTTTCCCAATTAACCGATTGTTCCGGAAATACGCCGGTATGCTTGGTGTTTTTTAAATTGATTTTGAAGCGTAAATTTTGAAATAAAACATCCCACTCTTCTGGATTGTCCGAAAGATTTTTCCAGTATCCGTAAGCTCCTTTTTCTTCTTTAAATTGAAAATGGGCTAATTTTTGCCATTCGGTTTTGGTTTTTTCGGATTTAAAATAGGCGTTGATGTCCGGTCGAATAGTAACCATTTTTCCCCAACGTTCCAGCTTTTCTCCTCCCCCTGCATCGATGAGTTCATAATCTTCCCAAGAAGGCGCAAATATTCTTTGACTCAAGGTTAACGCATTTTAGGAAGTTTTTTTCTTCCGCCCATCATTTGGGCCATGCGCATTTGGTTTTTCGAAGGAGCAGCAGTCATTTGTTGCTGCATCATTTTTATTTGATCTTTCAGCATTCCGCTCTTATCAAATTTTTTGGCGTCTGCCAAAAGATTGGTCGCTTCGGTGCGGCGACCGGTTTGAAGGCAAATTCCCGCCAACTGCATCCTTGCAACGGCATTGTCCTCGTTGGTTCTTAAGCCCAAAGAAAGGGCTTTTCGAAGTTGTTGCTCACTTTGAGCCAATCCCGTTTCTTGAGCATTCATTAGGGCTTGAAGGTAGAGAACATAAGCATGTTGTTTGCGGGGCAAAAACTGAGGAGCACTAATTCGATTGATGTATTTTTTCGCTTTTTCCTGGTTCCCCAAACGCATCTGATTCAACGCCAAAATCATGTTTTCATTTCTGAAAAAAGTAAATCCTACCAATAGTAAAGGAAAAATCATGAAAATGCCCCAGCCCCAAGAGCCCGTGGAAAAAAGAAAAACCGTAAGAAACAAAAGGCTTAATGCAACAAGTATGCGGACAATAAAAGCTACCATAATTTAATCGTTAAGGGTGGCAATACACTTCAATTCAATGCAAATAGGAGAGGGCAGGGCATTTATTTCCACCGTTGTTCTACAAGGCTGATTCGTCTGAAAATATTCCGCGTAAAGCCTATTGTAGGCTTGAAAGTCCCGCTTCATATCGGTGAGAAACACGGTTACATCCACCAATTGCTCCCAACTCGAGCCTGAGGCCTCCAAGATTAATCGCACGTTTTCAAAAACACTCCTGCATTGCGCTTCAAAATCAAACGATAGATAATTCCCGTGCTTGTCAAGGGATAAACCCGGAACCAAGGAATCCGTGCTGTCGGAACCCGCAACACGAGGCCCAACACCGGAGAGAAACAACAAGTTCCCGACTCGTCGCGCATGGGGATAGAGTCCTAAGGGTTTGGGTGCGTTGGATGCGTTTATTTTCATTTGCGAATACAAATATAAGGATTAACCTTGCCTTGAAGCTATCTTTTGGACTGAAAAAACTGTTTTAATAGCTTACTGCAAGCGTCAACCTCGACTCCAGAAACCAGGACGGTATTGGGATGAAATAAAGGAGGAGAAAAGTGATTAGCTCCACGGCGTTCATCCGACGCACCGTATACTACTTTACCCATTTGACTCCAATACAGTGCCCCCGCGCACATCGAACAGGGTTCGAGGGTAACATATAAGGTGCATTCTTTTAAATACTTCGCGCCTAAAAAGTTGGAGGCGGCGGTGATTGCTTGTATCTCCGCATGTGCCGTAACATCCAATAGCTTTTCGGTAAGGTTGTGCCCTTTTCCAATGATTTGATTTCCAGCAACAACGACGGCTCCTACGGGCACTTCTCCTTCTTCATACGCTTTATGCGCTTCAATTAAGGCTTGCTTCATGAAATACGTATCGTTGAAGGGATTAATCATGTGATTGAAGTAGGCAAAGAAAATAAAATTATTTTTATCGCATGAAATACTGCTTGTTTATTTGGTTTTTTGGTTTGTATTCAACGATAATTGCTCAGAACGAAAACCGCTTTAATCTCAAAAAAATTCAAACAGGACCTTATTTTGGGCTTCAACAAGGAAGAAATATCGTTGTTGAAATAGGGGTTGAACGGCGGATGAAAGAGATAAAATTCAAAAGCCCCAATTCATTTGCTTTGAACGCTGGGATCAATTACGATTACCGCGCCAGTATGTTGGGCGCAGATGCAGGTTTTTGGTACAGGCCCAACAGAATTAGTTTTACCTTCGGCGCCGCCGCCGCGGTTCGTTCCAATTTTAACGACGGAATGGTTGGCTTTGCCCCGATGCTAGGATATAAAATTTGGTTATTGCACG
>JBJTXE010000330.1:0-2195 GCA_046082075.1 Bacteroidota bacterium | reverse complement strand
TTCAAGCACGTTACGAACAAAAATATCGGTAGTGGCTGGATTCGGGTACAACATCCCTTGAAAAACCTCTTGAAAATCGATACCTGCAGTAATGGAGGGGTCAAATTCCCAAAAATCATTGAGGTTAATGCCGTTTGTACCCAAACCTAAATACCCTTTAGTACCGATGCTAAAGGCTGCGAAGAAGCGCCGTGAAGACCCTGGAAAATCGCATACACGGTTCCAGCTGTTGCTCCCTGGATTGAACGACCATACCTCTTCGGTGACGGTCGCTAACCCACCCACATATCCCGTGGCTACATAGCCTATCCCATCTAATGAAAACCCATAACTACCTCCAGTGCTCAATCCAGGGTGACTAGCCCGCGAAATCCATTGATCTTGAAGGGGTTTATATTCAAACAACGCGTGCCCAATTTTAATGAAACCACTGGATTCATTAGAAAACGTACAGGACCAATTGCTTGCATTGATGGGTAGATTAGCTTTTAGTTCCCATGTATTTGTCATTGGATCATACGCCGCTAACTGATTTTGAACAACTACATAACCCTTTCCATCGGCAGAAAATCCTTGAATATCCCCCGGGCTTAACGGACATGGAGCAATGGAATTCCAGCTGTTTGTCAACGGATCGTATACATAGAATTGATTGGTTAAGGCTGACCCTCCACCGACATAAATTTTATGATCCACGGTAAAGGAAACTGCTCCGTGATTGGCTACAGGATAATCGGCTTTTTGGGTCCAACCATCGGTTGCAGGATTATACTCCCACCAATCCTTGAAGGAAATATCCGCGCCAGCCCCGTTAACATGGCCTAACCCCAGATATCCTCGGTTCCATGCATTTCCCCCAACACCTCGATGCCTCCCGGTACCTCCAATGCTCGCTTTTTTTTTCCATGTTCCTGTCAACGTTTGGGAATAGGCCATTGAACTCAACGCGAAACAAATTAAAACAAGGACCCTCACTGCTTCACTATTTTTTGGTGATAGTTCTTCCCATGCATCCAATATTCCAATTGAAACCATCCCGAGGGCAAGTAGCTCAGATCTACCGTTTGCGTTGACTCCAATCCCATGGCCACTTTTTTTCCGGTCAGTTCGAAGACCGAAAATCCGTCAATTTTTTGTGAAAATTCGATGTAAGAAGTAAAAGGATTCGGTTTGACGAGGACCTCAGATTCGTCGATTTCATGGGTTCCTACATAATTGGCATTCACCTGCAATTGATACAAACCGCTTTCATTCCCCCAGCCCTCCAATACTACATAAACAAAACCTAAATCATTAACATCGAAGGTTAAGGAAGAGGCGGGGCTGCAGCTTAATCCGTCGTCGTTATAAGTCACCACTTGCCCTTGCGGATCAAGCACGGATAAATAGGTGTCGAAATTGGAACCGCAAGCCGAAACGGTAATGGACTGCATGGTAGGATTGAGGTTCAGCCTGTAATACACATCCGGGGAGGTGTAAACCAAATTTTGGTTACCATAGCAGAACGCAAGGTCACCGGAATGGTTGTAGGGCAACGAAGGAATCAATATAGCTTCATTCATAACGTCGCCGGGAGTGTTGCTGCAATCCAATCCATTGACGATTTGAATGCCGAAATCCATGACCGAGCCCCATTGAAAAGAGGCGCAAGGGTTGAGGGGAAGGCTTGCAGCTTCTTGTTGGGTAACGCGCATTCGGGTAGGGCCGTTATGAGCATTAACGGGAACATTCACATTGAATACACTGGTGGCGACTGGTGGGATGCCCGACCAAGTCCCAACAACTTCGTTGGGAGAGAAGTTTCCGCTTTGGTCAAAATCTATCCACACCGTACCTGCACCCGCATAATTACCTCCACAGGTTCCGAAGTCGACCTGCAGTGAATACGTTGCGCCGGCACTCAAAGTAGTGGATTCGTTCAAATAGACCTCTACGCCAATTTGGCTTGGACAACCTACGTGATTGATTTGACCGCTTTGTCCAACAAAGACAACGGATTCCACGTTCGAATCAGCGTTGGACGAAGGTCCACCGTTGGTGCAGTACTGTGCTCTTAAAAAGCATGAAATACCGAACGAAAGGAGTAAAAAAGTCGCATTTTTCAATACACCCGCATTTAATGTTAAGTCTAAGTTAACAAAAATATTTGGCGCTTTATGAAACCTGCCTCTATCCCCCTCTTTATACCGCTAAAC
>JBJTXE010000329.1:0-2477 GCA_046082075.1 Bacteroidota bacterium | reverse complement strand
ATGCTGTCCGCATTTAAGGTATTTCCATGGGTTAGGAATTCGAGGGCTTTGGCCGCTCGTTCCGGGGTTTTAAGCAGCCCTTCTCGGTTGGAATCTTCTCCAATTCCGTCAATGAGTGCTTTGTAATGCTGAGTGAAATCTTTAGCGTCCAAAAGTATAGTTTTGAGGTTCGAACGAATTTACGTTAAAAAGGTTTTTTTCCGCCGTAGTATTCCACGAAATTATTTTCCGTTTCCACCAGTTTGATTTTTTCCAGTTCCGCACCATAGGCTGCAATTTGTGGGGCTAATATATTCCAGATGGCAATGGATAAATTCTCCGTAGAGGCCATGATTCCCTTTAAAAAAGGAACGTCAAGATTCAGGTTTTTGTGGTCGAGTTGGTCCGTTACTTCCCTCCGTATGAGCGTGCTTAGGTCTTTCAAATTCATCACAAATCCCGTTGCTTCGTTCGGTTCGCCGCTCACGGTAACGAACAAGGTGAAGTTGTGGCCGTGCCAGTTTTTGTTCGAACAGGCACCAAACACTTCTTGGTTCTTTTTGTCGCTCCAATTGGGCTGCCATAATTTGTGCGCGGCATTGAAGGTTTCTCTTCGTGTAATATACACTCTATTCATCGTATTCAATTATTATTCTAAGGTTGCTTTTACAGTTTGGTCCATGGTCATTTGATCGACACGAACGGGGACAAGTTGATTTACCAAGCTCGCATCAAAAGCTCTTTCCACCTTCAGGTAGTTTTCGGTAAATCCGTACATTTTACCCTCGTCCTCTTCCTGCTCAAACAGCACGGTTTTGCGCTTTCCCAACTGCGAATGGTAAAATTGTTGTTTTTTACGGTCGCTGAGCCAATGCAATTGCTTGCTGCGGTCTTTCCTCACGTGCATCGGAACGGGATCGCCCAATTTAACCGCAGTCGTATTAGCGCGTTCCGAGTAGGTAAAGACATGCAGATAAGAGATGTCGAGCGAATGCAAGAAATCCATCGTTTCTTGGAAATCTGCATCGCTTTCTCCCGGGAAACCAACGATTACGTCAACGCCAATGCAACAGTCTGGATTGATTCTCTTGATGTGCTCCACCCGGTTTTGAAAAAGGTTTCGGTCGTATTTTCGGCGCATCAGCTTTAGAATACGGTCACTTCCCGATTGCAGGGGAATGTGAAAGTGCGGCATGAAACGCTGACTTTGATTCAGGCAAAAATCAATGATTTCATTCGTAAGTAAGTTGGGCTCAATGGAGGAAATCCTAAACCGATCAATCCCCTCGAGGGTATCCAGTGCTTGAATCAATTGAAAAAAAGTTTCATCACCCCCTTGACCAAAATCTCCGATGTTTACCCCGGTTAGGACCACTTCGCGAACCGGGCTGTCCACCAATTTCTTAGCTTCATGTAGGGTTTCCGTAATAGAAGCGTTACGGCTCTTGCCACGCGCCAAAGGAATCGTGCAGAAGGTGCAGAAATAATCGCATCCGTCTTGAACTTTTAAAAAACTTCGAGTTCGGTCGCCAGCGCTGAATGATGGGTGAAAGGTCAGGGCGTGTTTGATGCTTTCGTTTTTAACAACTTGTTCCTCCATGCCAAAATTGGCCTCAACCTCCTCTACGAGTTTAAATTTTTCATTCGCTCCCAACACCATGTTCACGCCAGGGATTTTCGCAATCTCTTCGGGTTTCAGTTGGGCATAACAGCCCACGATGGCCACGTATCCACTGGGGTTAATTTCCTTGGCTTTTCGGACGAGTTGCTTGCATTTTTTATCGGCATTTTCGGTAACGGAGCAGGTGTTAATAACAAACACATCGGGAGCATCGTCGAAGTCCACGCGAGCGTAACCGGCCTCTTCAAAGCTTCTTGCTAAGGTGGAAGATTCAGAAAAATTCAATTTGCACCCGAGGGTGTAAACCGCTACTTTTCGTTGAAATTGCATGTGCAAAAATACGCTAAAATCCTTGATTTTACGAAAGGCTGCGCGTTCCTTTTTATTGCTAATTTTGTGAAAAATACACTCATGAGAGTTTTTAATAATGTGCTCGAGACCATTGGCAATACCCCGCTGATTAAAATCAACCAATTAGCGAAAGACGTTCCCGCATTGGTCTTGGCAAAAGTAGAAACTACCAATCCCGGAAACTCGGTCAAGGATCGAATGGCCGTTAAAATGGTCGAAGATGCGGAAAAAGCAGGTTTGATTAAACCCGGAGGAACGGTTATTGAAGGTACTTCCGGCAATACTGGAATGGGCTTGGCTCTTGCCTGTATCATCAAAGGATATAAACTCATTTGTGTTCTGAACGACAAACAATCAAAAGAAAAAATGGACATCCTCAGGGCTGTAGGTGCCGAGGTAGTGGTTTGCCCGACGGCCGTAGAACCAACCGATCCCCGTTCATACTATTCCGTCTCTCGAAGGCTTGCCACGGAGATTCCCAATTCTTGGTACGTTAACCAGTACGACAACCTTTCCAATAGAATTG
>JBJTXE010000328.1:0-5283 GCA_046082075.1 Bacteroidota bacterium | reverse complement strand
CGGAGCGGGAGTAGGAGAGGGCACATCCTGTTTAGCCGGCTTTAAGTCCGGAACTGAAAAGGATGGTTTGGTCGTAGTTGGTTCCTTATCTGGTTCATTGCTAGAAGGGTTAACCTCTAAGGGCGATGCTTGAGGTTTCGGTTGAGCATTGCCACCGGGATTTTTCTCTGGCTTCACGCTGTTGGTGTTAACCAGAGGGTGCTTCATTCTATCCATGATAACGCCATCGGTTGCCGGAGGAGGATTGGGTATGGGGTTGGGCGTTAAATCCAAATAGTAGGCATCAAAAATACATCCGTTCATTTCGGCTTCCGTTACTCCTTGTTCACGGCAACGGTTTCGGGCTGCTTCTCGGTTGTCGTTGGGTATCGATGAAAAGGTTCGAATTACCCTAGGAAAAGATCGGTCAGTATAAAAATTAGTATTCAACCCTGGCCGGTAGTCGAACAGGCTGCTGTCGCTTTTTACCCTGTGCAATTCAGCAAAATCTTTGATCAATTGATTTTGATGGCGTTGCTCAATATCCTCAGTAATGGAGGCGAATTCAGGAGCATTCATACTTATGAAGCCAGCCATCGCGTTGGAATTACTTTGCCGATTTGTTTCGAACTCGTCAAACGACACCCCATTTCCATTGCCAAGTAATCCTGTAAGAACCAAATTGTGGCATCGAGGAAGTTCGAAGGTTACGTTGATAAACCCTGTTCTCCCGCCTCGAATATCTAAAACAACGCGTTCACCCATAGGACCTGCTATAATGTAATTTCTTCCTATAAGCCTAACCGTTCCGCCATGAGGTAAGTAATAGGTTCGACCCCGTAATTGCAACGGATTACCATTCAACCACAAGGGTTGGCTGGAGCCATCGGGCACATCTTCAGCGTAATAACAAATACGATCTCCGTACATCTGGACAGCAACTGCGGTGTTAAGAGAGAAGTCGTCGCTTTGCGGCTTTTGCCTAGTTTGAACCTCAAACTGCCCTGAAGACTTGGTCAATATAAATTCTCCTACCGTCTGAAAAGAAAAGGAACTTCGGTCTAAGGTCACCATGTGCGGATCTCCATAACTTCGTCCTTGCAAAGAGGAACACAACGTAGCATTGACTAAGGCAATCAAGGTGTTGCTAACTTGATCTAAAGAAGGATTCTCATGCGATAATTCTTGCAAAGCGTTTCGTGTCTCCACAGGGACCATCGACATCATTTCGTAAGGGGTAAAGTCTTCCTCAAAAGTCCTGTCCGGAATAATTTTATCCTGAGAGATTGCTCTGACCGATTCCATTAACCATGAACCACGAATAGAGTCCCATTGGAGTAAGGTTCTCTCCAAATCGTTGACTTGAGCATTTAATCCGCAGGTAAACAACAGGGATAAAAGCGCTGTGGCAATCAACTTTTTCATACTTATTGTGGAGTTAATTTATAGCCAACACCTTTAATGGTTTGTATCCAACCATCACCAATTTTCTCGCGAATTTTTCGAATATGCACATCAATGGTTCTATCTCCCACCACAACGTCAGTACCCCAAACTTTGGACAATATGTGTTCACGCTGAAAAACTACATTAGGTTTCGAGAGCAGTAAAGACAATAATTCAAATTCTTTTCTGGGTAGTTGCAGGAGTTGGCCGTCCAAATTGACCAAATGGCGGTCTTTGTCAACCGATAATCGAGCAAGAGAAGAAGTATTTTGGACATTGAATTCCGGAGACTTTCGTCGAAGCAAGGCTTGTATCCTAGAAAGCAATACGGCTGGTTTGATAGGTTTTGCGATGTAGTCATCGCTTCCAGCTTGCAATCCAGCGATTTGACTATAGTCCTCCGATCTTGCCGTCAAAAAAGCAATTATAATATCGTTATTGTTTTTGTCTTCGCGAATAGCTTCGCACGTTTGTATACCATCCATTACGGGCATCATTACATCCAACAGAATGAGGGAGGGTTTTTGTACTTTAATGCTTTCAAGCGCGGAAAGTCCATTTTCAGCAATATCGCATTCGAATCCCGCTTTTTCCAAATTGTATCTTAACAACTCTCGAATATCCGGCTCGTCATCAACGATTAAAATGCGTTTCATACGGTTCGAAGTTAATGAAATTCTAGAGCATTCTCGCAGATTCATGGGGGAGAATTAATTTTAACATTTTTTTAGGAAAAAAAAGAAGAACAAATGTAACGTTGCTATGAATTTCGCGTTACCTTTGTAGCAGTAGTAGGTTAGGTTGATTAGTCAAGGGCTTTGGGAAACCAAAGCTCTTGGCTTTTCTTAAAGTTAGCAATCAACACATCAAATCTATGGAAATCTCAATTTTACTGGCGGAAGACGATATAAACCTCGGGTTTGTAATAGCCGATCAACTGCGCTTAGAAGGATTCAGAGTATCGCTTGCGACAGATGGTCTAGAAGCGCTAAAGCGGTTTAGCGAACAGAGTTATCATTTATGCATTTTTGATGTTATGATGCCCAAGAAAGATGGTTTTACTTTGGCCAAGGATATTCGGAAGATTAACAAGGAAATTCCAATCCTATTTCTTACAGCTAAAGCAATGACCGAAGATAAAATTGAAGGTTTTAACGCTGGTGGAGACGATTATTTAACTAAACCTTTTGCCGCAGAAGAGCTAAGTTTAAGGGTGAGGTCTTTGTTGAAACGGGTCAATATTCAAACCGAACAGCCTGAAGAGAAATTACTCACCATAGGCAGTTTTATTCTAGATACCGAAAACCTTAAGTTGCGAACGAAAGACCTCGAAACAGGTCTTACAAAGAAAGAAGTTCAAATACTCAAGCTGTTGTTTAAATTTCAAAACCAAGTGTTGCCGAGGGACGTTATTTTGAATACGGTGTGGGGGCAAGATGATTACTTCGTGGGGCGTAGCCTTGATGTTTTTATTACCAAGTTGCGTAAATACCTCAAACCTGACCCGAAAATCTCCATTCTTAACATTCATGGGGTAGGATTTAAAATGGAAGTGAAGGAATGATTCTCCATTTGGAAACTTCTACACAAACGTGTTCAGTTGCTCTTTCTCAAACGGGGAAGCTATTGGCACTAGAGGAATCCAATTCAGAACAATACCTACACGGCGAAAAATTGACTATTTTCATTCAAAAGGTACTCGACTCGGGTGGTGTTTTACCCCAACAGATTCAAGCTATTTCCATCAGCATGGGACCCGGTTCCTACACAGGTCTTAGAATCGGAATGGCGACAGCCAAGGGCTTGTCCTTAGGCTTAAATATTCCCATTATTGGCATTTCTTCCTTGCATAGTTTGGTCTCCCTTGGGAAAAAAAAGCACGCGAATGCAACCTTTATTGCGGCCTTTGAAGCCCGGAATACGGAGGTTTTTATGCGCATCGAAACCGATAAAGCGTTGTTACTAGAAGATCAACCTATCGATTTAGTCGATTATTCATTCCATCCTAACCATAAAGTGGTTCTGTTGGGTAATGCCCAAAACAAAGTGTTCGATTTCTTGGGCGATCCAACGGCTATACTCGAGCCCAACCTGTTACCATCCGCTCTTGGGCAGGTAGATTTGGCCTGGCAGAGAATGCTGCAAGGCAAGGTTGATGACCTAAACACCTTGGCCCCGAACTATACCAAACCCTGTTTTATCGCCCAAAAGAAAAGCTGATTGCGCAATTTTTTTTCGCTGAGTACGCTAATCCCACTTCCTTTATTAACTTTGTACAAAGTTTGTGGAAATGCCATCAAAAATAGAGGCTCGAATCGATCGAATCCATGCGGTTTTCATGGATTTGAAGTCGAGTTTAATTCAAGAAAGAGATAGGGTTTCGGCTCTGAAATTGGACTTGAATAAGGCGTCTGAGGCTTTGGAGCAGGTGAAATTGCAGAATGCTGAATTGACACGTCAACTCAATGCAATGCACAATGCCCAACCTACAAACCAGCAGGTCATCATGGAAGCTCACCCCGAATTTTCACTCAGACGGGAAGACGAAATTGATGCATTGGTAAATGAAATAGAATTTTGCATTCAACAGTTAAAAGATAAAAATGCCTAAGGTCTCATTGAAGTTAGAAATTGCTGGAAGAACGTATCCAATTTCGGTTCTGGAAACGGAGCAGGAGCGAGTTCTTGAAGCTTCTAAGACCTTGAATGATGCAATTAATGCCCTGAAGAAACAATATGCAGTGAACGACCTGCAAGATCTTATGGCCATGGCATCCTTGCAGTTGATTTTGAAGTCCAATCAAAATCACCAAGGCGAACTTAACCAACTGGAACGCAAACTCGAAAGCCTCGAAAAAGAGATTTCGAACCTTTAATTTCAATCACCTTTCCTGCGCTTTTATGAACTTAAAAAGGCAAAGAAATGGATGTTGTATCGATTATTTTAGGATTAGCAATTGGTGGAGGCGGTGCCTATGCAGCACTTAACGTATTATCCGGCAATTCTGTAAAAAAGAAGTTAGCGGAAGCCACAGAAGAGGCTGAACGCATCAAAAAAGAAAAAATGCTTCAAGCGAAGGAGAATTTCCTTAAGCTAAAAGAAGAACATGAAGCGAATATCAAAGATCGCGAACGTAAAATGCAGTCCAATGAAGACCGCATCCGTGGAAAGGAGAATTCACTCAATCAAAAACTGGAAGAGGCTAACCGTAAAGAAAAAGAACTAGAGCGTCTTAAGGAGGAAACAGAACAACGGAACCAGGCCATTGCTAATCGGAATGTAGAACTTGAAAAACTGCAGCAAAAACGTGTTACAGAGCTTTCGAAAATCAGCGGAATGTCGGCCGAAGAGGCGAAGAAAACCATGATGGAGGCCCTTGTTGATGAAGCAAGGACTGGAGCCATGGCGCAAATTAAAGAAATTGCTGAAGAAGCAAAATTAAACGCCAATAAAGAGGCTCGAAGAATTGTGATTCAAACCATTCAGCGTGTGGCTACAGAACAAGCCGTCGAGAATGCCGTTACCGTTTTCAACATCGAATCCGATGAGGTTAAAGGCCGCATCATTGGACGTGAAGGTCGGAATATTCGAGCGATAGAAGCCGCTACTGGGGTTGAAATTATTGTGGATGACACACCAGAAGCCATTATTCTTTCATGCTTTGATCCGGTTCGACGTGAAATTGCACGTTTGTCCTTGCACCAATTGGTTTCCGATGGACGCATTCACCCCGCAAGAATCGAGGAGGTAGTCGCTAAAACCAGAAAACAGTTGCAAGAAGAGATCAACGAGATTGGCCGCAGAACGTGCATCGATTTAGGCATCCATGGCCTCCACCCAGAATTGATGCGGATGGT
>JBJTXE010000327.1:0-4929 GCA_046082075.1 Bacteroidota bacterium | reverse complement strand
CGCGTAACCATCAAAAGCTCCGTATCCGTCAATTTCAAAACGTTCGGTTCTTTTGAATAACTGGTTGTAAGGAATGTACTTAAGTTCTTTGTTTTGACGAAAGGCTGCCACACCTCCTTGTCCAGCTAAAACCACATTTCTCGGGTTCCAAGTGAATTTGTAGTGCCACATGTTATCATCCGATTCGGGAGCAATCAATCCCCCACAAAAAGATTTAAAGCTGAGGAGTTTACCGCCTTTCTCTTCAATTTCTTCGATGATTTTTACCGCGCTCATGTGATCTATTCCTGGGTCAACTCCCGTCTCATTCATGATGGTAACCCCCTTAAGGACCGCTTGATCATGCAGCGCCTTCATATCTGCTGAAACGTAACTTGGGGTAATTAGGTTCTTACCAAGATCGATACAATCCATGGCAATTTCCACATGAAAGCGAGCTGGAAGCATGGATATAACCATGTCCGATTGAGCAATAAGCCTTTTTCGATGCTCTTGATCTGTTGCGTCCAGCGTTTCAAGCGTAATGCGTGCATTATTTTCGTATTGAACCTTTAGAACATCAACGTTGGAATTCGCAACTACAAGCCTCCAAGAATGAAGTTCCAACCGCTCAACCAAATATCGGAACAAGGACGCGGAGGACAACCCAGCGCCAAAAACCAAAATAACCTTCATGGTTTAGTTAATATTATCCAAAATTGGTCGGATTGCATCAAACAACACTCCTTCATCCCAAGGTTTCGAAATGAAGGCGTCTAATAGATTTTCTTGCACCAAGTCATCCACTGAAACGTTGTTGGCATGCCCTGACAACATCACACATTTAAGGTCGGGATATTTGGCTTTAATAGACCTTACGAGTTGACCACCCGTCATTTCCGGCATCTGATAATCAACGATTATAAAAATAATATCAATTTTCTCCGCAACCAATTCATCGATGTTGGACAGCGCAAGTTGTGGGTCTGTAAAATACTCCAGGAGTGTGCATTTTTGATCAACAATTTTGCTCAATTGGAAACCAAGCATTTGCAGAATGAAGGGGTCATCATCCACACAAACAACGGCGTATTTTAATTCATCCATGCTGTAAAGGTATTACAATAATTCAATTTCAACAGAGTTTTTAAGGGCAGTTTTATAATTCAACTTCTTGAAGGTAAAGGAAAAAGTAGTCCAGTCATCGTCCGAAATGAGGTCCATCGATGCATCATGATCTTCTAGGGTGCTACGAACAATGCTCAACCCTAAACCGGAGCCATTCCTTGCTGCCTTGGTGGTAAAGAACTTTTCAAAAATCTTAGCTCGAATTTCCTCTGGAATTTTGGGGCCATTATTTGAAATTCGTATAATTATTTTATCCTCCATGCTTTCGGAGCTAATTTTGATAACCCCACGCTCTCGGTATTGATCCAACGATTCGATAGCGTTTTTGATGATATTGGACCAAAGCTGGAATAATTTAATGTCAAAACCTTCAATAAATAGCGATACATCCACTTCAAATACCAGCTCAACAGCACGTTTTATTTCGTAATTGAATACGTTCAAAACCGTTTCAATATTCTTGCGCAGATTCACCGGACCTCGTTCCGTATTGCGTTGATCTTTGATGTACGAACGTAAATCTTGAATTACTTTAGTGGCTCGCTCCGAAGACGTCAGAATAGTTTGCACAAAATTTCGAATAACCTGAAGGTTATAAATGAGCTCTAAAAACTCGAAGGGGTTATCGGCGCCTAGCACCTCTCGAATTAAATCGGGATGGGTTGTTAATATGCGGGTTTTAGAAAACAATAACACCATCCGATTTCGATCATCCGGGGACATAGCGGGATAATTTTCGAGAAGAAAGGTGTCCAATTCTTTCATTTCTTTGCGTTGCTGCAAGCCTCCTACGAAAAGTTCTCCTTCTTGCTCGATCGAACGGTTCAAGGCAAACTGAATTTGACGTTCCGAACAGAGAGACACAACGTTCAATAAATTATCGATGGTGTAACGGATACTTTCAGCACCAATCTTAATGGCGCCAAGCGGTGTATTTAAATCATGGGCAATTCCCGAAGCAATTTCTCCAATGGTTACCAATTTCTCTTGATCCGTAATTGACTTGGAAAGTTCAATGTTGCGATTGGTTTCTTCAATGACGCGTGTCTCCAGCTCCTGGTTCATGGCCACGATTTCACGTTGAAGCTTTTCCTTCATCGTTTGTTCCTCAATGGCCTCAATTTTTTGGGACAACATGTTCGCTATGGTTAGTAATACCCTTTCGTGCAATGGCGTAAAAAAATGCTTCTCTGGGTTTTCGGAGTCAATTACTCCCCATACTTTTCTCCCAATTTTAATCGGAACCGCAAGTTCTGAAAACCGCCTTTGATCATCTAAAATATAACGTGCATCCAAGGAAGTATCGGAGATCAACAAGGGCTTTCCAGTTTTTGCAACGGTTCCAACGATGCCTTGTCCGATAGGAATATTCATAGCACCTTTGAGCTCTCTTCGACGGCGTGTTTTGTTCCCCATCGCAGCGATTTGAATTAATTCCTTTCCATCGGATTTGTAAATTACGCAATCCTCGAAATCGAGTCGGGTGATGATATTCTCCACAATATCCCAACAAATATCCTCATAGTTGTTCCCCGTTAAGAAGGAGTCAGCGAGAAGGTTTACCGTTTTTTCTGCCTGAAGGATGTGCTGCAATTCTTCGTTAATGACTCGAATTTTTTCATTGGATTCGTAAATTGCCGTGGTTGCTCGGATGCGTTCTTTCACGTTTACCAACATCCTAGCGAGGAGGTTTAAAAGAACCTTTTCATCTTCATAAAATCTTCGAAAATCTTTGACACTGTCCAAGCCAACAAATCCGATGCATGCCCCGTCCAGCATCATAGGTAGCGCAATTAAACTCTTGATGTTTTGTTCCAACAACAACTCTTTGAAACCCCCATCGGGTAACAAGAAGGTGTTCTCAACTTCAATATTCTCTCCTTTAAAGTGCGTTTCTATCCAAACTGGAACATATTCAAAAGGTATGTCTTGTAGATTATCAATTTCCGGTTCTACCCCATCAGCGACCCATTCAAAAGTATTGCTCGTAGTTTGTTGCTCATGGTTGTAATCAAAAATATATACCCGGTCGACTTCCATGAAATTCCCTAATCGTGCCAGAGTATTATTAATCAATTGCTGTAAATCGTTTTGTTGAACATCGATGAATTCCGTGGCAACTTCCATGATGAGCCGCTGAAACTCCGTTTTATTCATAAGAATTCGCTCGTTCTGCTTACGTTCGGAGATGTCACGAGACGCCGCGATGATGTAGCCTTGACCGTCAATTTCGAGATATCTTACTTTAACTTCGACGTCAATTACCTCTCCCGTTTTTTGATTTACATTGAATGATTCTGCAGAGAATCCTCGATGCTCCTGTAAAAAAGCTAAATGCTCTTGCCATACTTTAGGATCTTTAAATTGAGGGTCAATATCGCTTACCTTGTACTCATGGATTTTATCCGCAGCTATACCTAATCGATCGGAGGCTGCTTGATTGATGTACACAAAATAGCCGTCTTGCCTCGATACTTGGATGGCATCGCTAGAGGCGTTTAAGAATTGTTCTTGAAGTTGCAATCGCACCTTTGACTGAAGAAGATTTTCCTCCGCTAATTTGCGCTGGGTAATGTCGATCCCATAACCTACGACATTGGTTTTATGCGTTATGGCATTAAAGATTGGGCGCATCCTTCGCATAACGGTGCTTCTTTTTCCAGCTTTGTCAATGCGATCATCTTCCCATTCTACTTCTTTGTTTTCCCGAAGTACCTCAAGGAATTTGGCTCTTCTGAATGCAGCGCCCTCCTCGGAAAGTCCCCGGTAGCGGCAATATTCAAAGTCGTCTTTTCCAATAATCCATTGACGTATTTCGTCGTTTTTAATGCCTTGTGGATTTACGAAAAGGTACCGGTGCTGCTCATCGAATACGGCAATATCGGAAGGGATGTTGTTCAGAATGTATTCATAAAACTGCTGTTGTTCTTCCAAACGGTTGTTCAAGAGCTTCATTTCTCGCTCTTTCTCTTCTTCCAATTCCACAAATCGTGTGATATCCGTTGCATAGATGTTGAAGAACTTTTGATTGATATTGCATCGAATGTTCAAAAGGTAGGTTCTCTTATTTCTTTCAAAATTGCAGTAACTCACTTCTTTTCCTTCCTTTAAAATGTCGGTAAGAACCTGTTGCAATGCAACATCGCTCATTCTGCCTTGTTCAAACGAAAAATCCTCTTTAAAAACGATCGACGTTGGATTGCTGTAAAGCAGTTCGAAATTCTCGTCGACCCTCAATACGGGGTTCGGATTTTCATTCGGGAACAGTGCTGTAGAAACAAGCTCCGCCTGGCTTTCTTCTAAAGCCTTGTTTTTTTCGAGGTATTCTTTATTGATGATTTGTAACTCTTCTAGCGCTTTGGTAGACGACTGCAATAAAAAAAGGTATTCCGCAATATAATTTTGCTGCGAAAAATCCTTGAGCGTTAGGTTGTAATCGGAGATATGAAACGCAGAATTTACCACAGGATTGCCATGTAATACGTAACCCCAGTCCGTTTTCCGTCCGGATATTTTGTATCGCTGATTGCCATCGATCGATTCAATGAATTGCAAGATTTGGCGGTTTTCCGTTAACTTTTCAAAACCGTATCCTGGCATCCATTGAAATAATTCGTTGAATTTTTCCCCCTCTTTACAGCGCTTCGAGCTTTTTTGAAAGGCTTTACCCACTTTAAAAAGAGTTAGGTTAAAATCCACAAACAAGGTGTGAGGATTGGCGAATTCCAACGCAGCAAATAACTGATCAAAATCCAAGCCCACCGAATGCATTACCAACGGATTAAGAAAAGATGGTAATCCTGGGTTTCGCTTTTAGAGGAC
>JBJTXE010000326.1:0-2646 GCA_046082075.1 Bacteroidota bacterium | reverse complement strand
CACGGCTGGAGAAACACTTTACCTAAGCAATGCTTCTGGCATACTAGATTCCTTGGTCGTTCCTGACCTTGAGGCAGAAATGTCGGTGGGTAAAAACCAGGACGGAATTGGCCCATCGGTTGTTTTCCCCAGCCCAACGCCAAATACTACCAACAATCCGTCGATCGGTTATTCGGGGTATGAATCCATGCCACTTATTCAGCAGGTAGGAGGAATCTACCTTCAAAGCCTAAGTGTCAGCGTTACGAACACCTCGTTCCATGGCGGAATCGTTCGGTACACGTTGAACGGGAATGACCCAGACACGAACTCAACACTTTATACGGGACCAATATCCCTCAACACCCATAGCGTGGTCAAGGTTCGGTGTTTTCCTGTTGGAACCAATTTACTCCCAAGTCCCATAGAGGCTGAAACCTTTTTATTCAACGAGAGCAGCACCATTCCCATCGTTTCATTAACCATTGATGATGATGATCTGTATGGGCCGAATGGGATTTTTGACAATTGGTGGACCGATTGGAAAAGGCCCTGTGTAATAGAGTATTTTACTCCAGACGGCATAAAACAATTTGAAAGTAAAGCCTCCGTAAAACCGGATGGTGGCGGGGGTGGTAGTCGGTCATATCCTCAGCACAGCGTGACTGTAGAACCCGCAAATACCACGTTCGGCACCGGAGAAAATATACATTACCCGTTGTTTCCCGAAAAACCCTATGTGAATGATTTACAAGCAATTTATATTCGGAATGGAAGTAATTTTTGGAATCAATACCATCAACGTGATGCTACCTTTATGCGGGTTATGCGGAAATCACACGCGAATTCGCAAGCCTATAGACCTGCCAATGTATTTTTGAACGGTCAGTTCTTCGGTGTTTATGAATTGCGTGAAAAGGCCAACGAGACCTATTTCAACGAGAATTATGGGAATCATGTTGATAGTCTCGATCTTCTCTCAGTGAGTTATTGGTACGGCAGTGTTCTTCGTACTGTTAAAGGTTCGGATAGTTCGTTCTTTAATATGGTCAATTTCATTACAACGGCGGACAAAACCAATCCTGCCTACTTAAGTCAATGCGACAAACGCTTAGACCTTAAAAACTATACGGATTATATTGCTGCAGAATTATGGTATGGTAATGTCGACTGGATTCATAACAACATGAAAATCGCTCGCACGAGAAGCACCGATAATAAATGGCGCTTTTTCTTACAAGATGTGGAATTGGGTCTTGGGAATTGGTCAGATTACAGCACGAATATGTTTGATTGGTTCCAATATGCTATCCAACCAAATACATATTATGACATTCACAGCAACTTAATGCAGGATAGCACCTATAGAAATTACTTCATCAATCGGTATGCGGATTTAATGAACACAACACTTCATCAAAATACATACACCCCGATTATTAATCAAATGTATGAAGAGCTGCTCCCAGAGATGCCGCGTCATTTTGCACTTTGGACAGGGGATGTACCCGGTGGAATGAATAACTACACGTACACTAAAAACGTGATGTTAGGTCAATTTAACAACAGGAACACTGCGGTGCGGAACCAAATGTTGAATTATTACAACTTACAAAACACGGTCAATGTTACATTGAATACCATTCCTGCAGGCGCGGGCTACATTAAAATCAGCAGTATCGTTCCAGATTCACTACCATGGACCGGAGTTTACTTCAATGGAAATCCTGTTCGAATAAGTGCCCATGCAAATCCTGGTTTCACCTTTGATCATTGGGAATACAACATCAATCTAGACCCGAACCAGTTAAACCAATCCAGCGTGGTGGTCAACATTGCAACCGACGATTATTTCCATGCGGTCTTTCAAGGTTCGCCCCGTGATACGGCGCTTACGGTCTCCGAAATCCACTACAACCCGGATCCTTCGCTGGATGGTGGAAATTGGATTGAATTGCACAATTTTGGTGACCACGCGATGGATTTAACAGGGTACCGCGTAAAAAGCAGTAATTTCTACGACAACTTTGAATTTAAAGACGGAACCACGCTACCTGCCAACGGTTACTTGGTCATTGCTCAAGATACAACACTTTTCAAAAGTATTTACCCTGGAGTTAACAACGTAACCGGAGGAACCGTTTTTGGCTGGGAAAACAACGAGGATTCTATTTATGTCCTTGCTCCACACAACGAAAGCATCGTTGCTATGCATTACAACGATGATGCCCCCTACCCGCGCTGCGCGGATGGATACGGAAGGACCATGGAAAACAAGTATATCAATGACCAAATACTGGATTCCACCTCTTGGTTTTGCGGGTGTATCGGAGGATCCCCTGGAGAAGCGTACCAACCGTGCCAAGAAGAACTCATTGTGAGTGAATTCAACCTCGGAAAAGTTGAAATACTCCACAACGCCGAAGATTGGATTGAACTCAAAAATAATTCATCAGCCGTTTTGAACCTAAACGGTTACGTGTTAAAGGACGAACGGAACCAGCATGAATTTACTTTGTCTGGTATTTCCTTAAATCCTGGAGCTTATGCCGTATTGGTGAAAGATTCATCCTTATTCCATCAGCGCCATGAAGACTTCAACGGACAAGCGCTTTATCAAATTCCTTTTGGAATCTCGAAAAACGATGCAATACGCATTTTTGATCC
>JBJTXE010000325.1:0-4114 GCA_046082075.1 Bacteroidota bacterium | reverse complement strand
ACTACGCACCACATAATGGTAAGAAACTTGGGCGTTGCAATTTAAACCCCATGAGATAGCTCCGGAATACGACCCTTGAACGGTGTGGATCGTAACGGCTGAAATGGCTGTTCCATTGCGAGAACTGTAATTGCAGTTTGGGGCAGGATTCCATAATGCAGGGCCATAATCGGCAGATTTTGTGGAAGCAATACCGGCATTGTACACAGCACCCGTTTGAGATTGGACAAGGTTAGGTTGAAGTTTGATTTGCGGTGCAGATAGAATAGTATAATTGTCATCACCAAAAACAGCGCTAAGGTCGAAATTACGTTGAGAAAAACCGTATTTCGCTGCCATTTCTTCGTCTTGTAAAAATTGATAAATAGCCAAAACCGAAGATTCAAAAGCGTACAAGTTACCGGCGTTGGTTTTTGGTATTTCGCTTAGTTGCACCATTAATTGGTAAATTATTTCACCCTCGGAAAGTTCTTGATCTATATGATTTTGTACTAATATTTCGCAAGCTTGTGCAAATGCTGCCAGCTGTTGTTCTTCGGAAGCTTTCATGGTTTGAAGGCTCATTCCAGTTATTTGGCTTATTTTTTTTGCATTCTCGATAAAATAGTGATTTCCCTGATCGAATAATCCAAGAATTCCGAAGGGTTGAGGAATATTGGAGCATGAGGGAGCCTCCTCTTTCGTTAAGGCTTGCATTCGGGTATGGGTAAAAGCGTAAGCTTCGATGAAACCTTTAGGCACGGAAGGGTGTTGCGTATACAGCGAGCTGAACGATGTTTGCGCTGATAAAGTTGACGCTAACAGCAGAAAAATAAAAAGGGTAGATTTCATGGTTAAGTTTTTGGCCTTTAACGGAATAGACTCCACAAAAGTATTTTGTAAATGTTATTTCAACATGAAGTCACAGGAAAAAACTTAAAATTTAATGGTTACTCCTGCCAAAACTTGGAGGGGAATCACCGGATAATTATAAAATTGCAAATAGCGTTGAGCAGCCAGGTTATTGATTTGTAAAAATCCGGATAATCGTTTGCTGTATCGGTATTCAATTCCCAAATTGGCATCGATGATACTGCCTAAATTAACAAAGTATTGATTGTTTTCGAAAGCTGCTTTAGAAGCGGAAGATTCCACTTTCGCGAATCGATTCATGGCAAGGTTTACCTCTGCTTTAACCAACAGTTTATCGAACAAATTATACGTTCCCCCTAAGATAATTTCAAAATTGGGTAAATTCCAAGCCCTGGCTTCGTGTAACATTTCGTAGCTATGGTAACGACCAATTAAGTTGATATTGATTTTAGACCCGGATTGATAAGTGATTTTTCCTTCTATTTTTGTGTGGTTTAAGGAGTCATAAACCAAGGTAAAACGGTTACCAGAAGACATTAAGGTGTCCGTGACAAAGAACGCGCGGTTATTAACTTTAATAAAGTTTGCACTAATTCCTCCTTGGAAATTCTTGTTTATTTTGGCATTAATTCCCAATAGAATATTGTAAGGATTTATTTCATTTTGGATTAATACGTTCGGATTTACATAGGGATTCAAAGAATAGAGGGAATACAATGAGTTTTGTTTAACTTCCCCACCAATACTCAAGAATGGAACGAAAGAACCTTTAGCCGAGGCATATTGAGCATAAACATTTGGAAAAAAATAGGCCTCAGTTGAACTAGCCGCATCGATGCTTACTCTAAAACCGGCGTCCAACACAATGCGTTGATTCAAAAAATAACTTTTTACTCCAGGATGAATATCAAAAATTGGGTTTTTACGGAGTAATCCACTGTCAGAAAGCAATAAAACAGAATCTAGGATACCATAGCCATACCCATTATACCTAAGACCCAACAAGCCATGGAACGTATTTTTTTCGGTTTTATAATACCCCAGCATATGAATGTTGAACGCTTGTTCTTTCGCTTTCCAATCCTTTAAACTGTCTAAATAAGGCGCGGCAGTTGACGTATAGCGGAAGTTGGCTGTGGTGCGAATATTAAATCGCGCGGTATCTTGCGGATGCGTATCAAGGATCAACTTAGCATCGATGGTTTGATATCTTTGCGCAATCGAATCTTTATTAGCGTTGGCCTGTTTAAGACCGTAATAATGAAATCCATGGTTAAAGTAGTGGAGTTGACCTAGAAGCGTATACGAGCTTTGAAAGGTTTCAAATGTTCCAAGTAAGGAGGTTTTATCGAATCCAGCAGGGGCAAAACGTTGATTTTCTCGATCTTTAATGGTTCCGAAGAAACTCATGTGTTTCGCGTGAAATCCGTAATAGCTGTTGCGCGATCTTGTAGAATTGACATACAATTCTGCAAAGGGCATTAAAGCCGAACCCATGCCTGCCTTAACATAAAAGGGATAGAATTTATTTAAGAGCTGTTCTGTTTCAACCGTAGCGGCCTCAATGGTGTCGGTGCGAACAACAACGCGTTGATTTAGGTTCAGTAGCGGTCTGCCATTGACGTTGTTGACCGGAATGTTATCGATGATTTTTGGGTAGGACGGAATCCTTATGCTCCGCTCAATGTCGCGGTTTCCTTTACCATCGGTTTCAAATACATCCGATTGAGAAAAAACCAAGGTGTGTATCCCAAATAAGGTTGCTAAAATAAGTAATCGCATGTTATTCAGGTTTGATTTCGAGGGTTTTTTGAGGCTCTTCTTCTTCTGGTTTCTGTGGATTCATCAAGGCATCTAATGTTTTTTTAACTTCGTTGGCTTCTTCCAATATTTCATCCTCTTCTTTGGCCGGATAGAAGTCAATTACGGACGTAATAGTTTGGTCGGCTTCAACATATTTTTCTTGTGCCATTAACGATTTGGATTGTAGAATTAGCCCTTTTGCTACCCAATAATTGTAGCTGGGTTTCATTTTAATGAGTTCTTTGATAAGCACAATACAGGAATCCATGTTGCTACTAGCAAATTGAATGTCGGCAAGCGCATATTTAGCTTCTGAGGCTTTGACCGTCGTGGTATTTTTAACAATCCAGCGAAGTGAAGGTGCGCTTGAAGGGTAGTCTTGAAGGTAATATGCGCTCATTCCGTAGGCATAAATAGCTTCGAGTTTAAGGTTTTGCGCTATTCCTGAAGAAGACTTAACTTGCTCGGCGTAATTTTTCGCCACGGTGTAATTTTGTAAAAGAAAGGAGCAACGCATTATGCCCAATTTCGCTGCGTTAATATTATTGGGTTTCGCGGCGTGTTTCTCTAACAACAAATAATTGCTATTGGCTTTAACATAGTCTTTCTTTTCGTAATAGTATGCTGCAAGACGTAAGGACACGGGTTCGAAATAGTTGGAAACGGGTCCGGACAAATATGTTTCGTAATGAGGTATAGCTTGCAAGGTGTCTTTCGTTCTTAAATAAGCATTAGCTAAATAAAAATGAGCATCGAACGTGAATTTTCCAGCGGGAAATTTTGTTAAATATTGGTTGAATTTTGGAATCGCATCTCGGTAATTGCTATCCACATAACTCTGTAAAGCGGGGTTGTAGTATAGATTTTCTTTTTCGTCGGATGATAAGCCGGCACAATCGTATTCATTCGCTACTTGTTCTGCATATTCTGGTTTTTTAAGCGTTATATAAACGTCCATTAACCCTTTTGCGGCAACGGCACAGATGTCAGGCTTGTTGCCATATTCGGTCAAAATAGATCGATAAGCACCTTCTGAAAGCTCATAATTTCCTTGTTTGTAATAAATATCGGCGATTTCAATCCTGCAATTAACCAATTTTGGAGACTGAGGATATTGTGAAATGTAGTTATCAAAATAGGAAAAAGCTTTATTGAACTCCGATTGTGATTTAAAACTCATCGCTATTTCAAAGGTTGCATTTTGAACGTATCTGGACCGAGGGTAAGAGGTAAGTAGGGTTTCGAGGGTGCTTATTTTTAGGCTAGGTTGCTTGTTATAACCGTAAGATTTTGCCAGGTAAAATAAACAGCGATCCGTTAGTTCTGAATTCATCGCAACTATTTTCTTGTAATAGAGTATGGCCTGCTCATCTTTTCCTTGCTGATAATTACCATCAGCTAACTGGAAAAGAGCGTCCAAATTTTTTTCCGCATTTTTATGGTCCGATTGGCAGTAAAT
>JBJTXE010000324.1:0-2485 GCA_046082075.1 Bacteroidota bacterium | reverse complement strand
ATATTTCCTTTCATCATGGAGGTTAATTGATCTTTCTCCTCTTTGTAAACCGCCGTGGAAGGGGCTTTTTGCGTAGAAATAACCTGAATGAGGTAAACACCCGTTTTTCCTTTTAACGGCAAAGTGGTTTGACCATCTTTGACGAATCCAGAAAACAGCGCACCAACAATTTCAGGTTCGTAGCCACTGTTGCCAATTGATGGATTTGCAAAGGTTATTTGAGCGGTATCGATGGAAGTATTGTACTTGCGAGCTAATGCATCCAATCCCTTAGTTTTCGCCATTTCATTCATCAGTCGCTTCGCTTTTTTCTCCTCCAATAGTTCCTTTTTCATTCGTTCCTTCACTTCATGGTATTGCGGTTCTCCTTTTTCTTTCACCGCCGAAAGTAGAGCGATAACGTACTTATCTTTGTCCCTAATGGGCGCTTGAATTAAATCTCCAGCCTCAGCGTCATCGTTGAATGCTAATTCTAACAACCGGTCTTGAGCAATCTTGGTGGTTAATCCATAAACCATCGGGTTGTTATCTTCCAATGAAATAGGTCGTACGAAATAGGTTTTTTTGTTCGCTAGCGTATCAAATGCAGCGATTTTCTCCGCAACATCGGACATATTGGAAATTTTTTGATCGATTTTTCCAAGCAACATATTCGCCTCTGACTCTGAATTTGCAATTGTTTCTTCGGATGGTTTAAAGGATTTAACTACCGTGACCAAAATCGGAAAACGGTTAGCATCGCGCTCTAACACCTCAATAATATGGTAACCAAAATCCGTTTTCACCATTCCAATTTTCCCAATGGGTGCATTGGCACAATATCCGCCAAATTCCTTAACCATATCCCCTTCAAGGAAATCGGCATATTCACCGCCTTTGTCCTTCGACCCTGGATCGTCGCTGTACTTTTGAACCAATTCTGCAAAATTCGTTTTGTTGATAGCAGCCAATAAACTATCCGCCGTTTTTTTCTTGGCAGCAAGTACTTTCGCATCAGTGGAGTTATTCGTCGCGATCAACAAATGTCGCGCCTTGATTTTTGCGGGAGAAAAACCAAGTAACTTCGAAAGATAAAAGGCTTCACCGACACGATAAGGACCCACTAATTGTCCAACGGGGGTTCTTTTTATAATGGTGTCGTAGTCCATGGGATAACTCATGTACTGGTTTGATTTGGGGTGTCCAACGGGAACAGCAATTCCTCGCGCGCCCGGGAGGTAATTACGCATTTCACTCTCATTCATCACCAAAGCAGAATCGTTCGTCGACGCGATGAAGTCTTGTCGTAATTTAGCAATCGTTTTATCAAAAGCTAAGGTATCAGACTTGGAGGGTTTGATGGCTACGTCAAACATACGTACCTCACGGTTGCTGGTTCGATTCCAGTATTTTTTTTCGCTTTTATGTTCGTCGTAAAACGCTTGCAATTCTTCTTCAGAAATTTTGATTTCAGCGTCGTTGATTTCGGCGTAACGCCGGGATACAAAACGGATCGTTTTAGCTTCTTTTTTCGCTAAATACTCCTCACGAGCCTCTACTTTTGTTACGTATATTCCTTGTGCAACCAAGGAAAAGTATTTTTCATTTTTCCTGCGATCCGTGAAATACTTTTTCGTTCCCTCCCATTGTGCCTTCTCTTCCGCTTTTTTCGCTGTTTTAAGTTTTGTAAGAGTTTTTTGTAACTCCATTCTCCCTGATTTCATCGATTGCTCCGAAATTACACCGGTCGCTTTATCTACAAAAAACTGATTTAAATCTTGCAGAACATTAAAACCATCTGTCGCCATTAAATAGGCATTAAACTCACGATCGCTAACATCTATACTCAGCGAAGCGTACTCTTGTTGTAACAAGGTGGAGTCAACAATAAAGTTAAATGCCTTGTCATTGGCCGCTTCCATATCTTCGTCCGTGAAAGGTTTGTTCTCTTGCTGTTTTTGAGAACGGTCTTGGTTTTGAACGCGTTCCGTTAAGGCATTGTAGTCGTTGATGTCCACTTTTTCACCACCCACGAGGCCAATTCCATATTTTCCCTCTCCTGAACCGAACATTCGGTTATAATCTCCTAAGATAAAAGCCAGCATGGCAATTCCCACGAAACCAACGATTAACCAAGACTTGTCACGAATTTTACCAATAATTGCCATCGAATCTAAATTAAGTTTGCGAAATTACAAATTAGTATCCACTATTAAAAACGAAGGCATAAAAAAGGGGGGTTATTTGCCCCCTCCTTTTTCAGGTTTTACCTCTTCAGGTTTAGTCTCTTTCGGCTCGGGTTGCGGACTGTTGGGTTTAATGACCGGTTTCACGGGAGCAACAGGTTTCACATCCTTGGGAGGATCCTGTTTCGCGGGAGCAGGTGCCGGAGTGTTATTCACTGGTTTCACATCCTTGGGTGGATCTTGTTTCGCGGGAGCAGGTGCCGGAGTGTTATTCACTGGTTTCACATCTTTTGGGGGATCCTGTTTCGCCGGAGCAGGTG
>JBJTXE010000323.1:0-5699 GCA_046082075.1 Bacteroidota bacterium | reverse complement strand
ATTTAACGCCCAACCCCATACCCAATCCTCCTCCGGCAACGGAAGGAGCAATTATGGACCGCATGCGTCATCCCATCGTCAATAACAACAGCGCGGTGCCAGGAAAAAACCCAGAGGGTAATCCTCAGCCAAAACCTCAATCATCGCCCTTAGAGGTTAACCCTTCTAGCAATGAACCGGATAAGGAACCAACTACGACCAAACCATCCTTTTCAGTTCCGGACTTAAAGCCGGCTAAACAGGATGTGCCCTCTCCTACTCCCGCTCCGGCACCTCAACCTGTTAAGCCTGTTACCTCGAAACCTGTAGATAAAGTCCCTGCAGTGAGTCCAACGCCTGTTAAACCTGGTAAAGGCAAAAACTAATGCGAAAATTATGGCTTTTGATGTTGAGTTTACCCTTCATTGCGGAGGCTCAAAACCCGAAACTTGTGGTTGGTATAGTGGTAGATCAGATGTGTTATGATTATTTACAACGGTTCGATAATAATTTTGGTAGCATTGGTTTTCAACGGTTTCTTCAACAAGGGGTAAATTGCAAAAACACCACCTACAATTACGTCCCTACTTACACCGGTCCGGGCCACGCAACAATTTACACGGGTACCACGCCTTCCAACCATGGAATTGTGGCCAATGACTGGTACGACCGTTCGTCAGGGTCTTCTGTAAACTGCGTTTCAGATGCCTCCGTAAATACCGTCGGAACTTCCTCTTCTTATGGAAAATCTTCCCCTCATTTTTTAGAAACCACCACCATTTCTGATCAATTAAAACTGACCTATCCTGAAGCAAAAGTCATTTCCCTTTCCATCAAAGATCGAAGTGCTGTGCTTCCTGGTGGCCATCTTTCCGATGGATCGTACTGGTTTGATTTTCAAAACGGAACTTTTATTTCGAGCAGTTATTTCACCGCATCCTTGCCAAGTTGGGTACGAGAATTCAATTCCACGAATAATGCAGCATCATACTGGAAGGATTGGAGCCTCCTACTCCCTGCTGAACGCTACTCGCGGTCCTTGGATGATTCCCCTTATGAGCGCAATTTATCTGGAAAATCTTCCCCTGTTTTTCCCTACACCAAAGAACAACTTCAACCAGGAGGATATTCGCAATACGTTGCGACACCGTTTGCAAACACCCATCTAACTGACTTTGCTTTGCAGGCTATACACTCCGAAAAACTCGGTAGCCGAGGCATGACCGATTTATTATGCATAAGCTATTCATCTACCGATATTGCAGGGCATGAGTTCGGACCTTATTCCTTGGAAATTGAGGACATGTACGTGCGATTAAACCTCGAATTAGAGCGCCTGTTTGAGTCCCTTGATCAGGGAATTGGAAAAAACAACTATGTTGTATTTCTCACCGCTGATCATGCGGTAGTACCCGTGCCTCAACAATTAGTGGACGCTAAACTTCCCGGGGGGTATTTCCACGTTGATTCACTGGTTTCTGCCTTAAACCTTCAGTGGAAAACAAAGTACGGTGCGACATTGATCGACAAGACGAAGAACCTAAATCTATACTTTAATCGCGATAAAATAGCGGCATTAGGGTTGGATTTAAAGAGCTTACAAGAGGAAGCCGCCCAATGGCTTCGGCAAAACCCCATGGTACGCACGGCCGTTTGCGCTTACGTGTTAGATGAGGGAAAACAGCAAGGCACCTGGGAGCAGATGATCGCAAATGGTTACACGAAAGAGCGCAGTGGTGATGTTCTTTTTATATTAAAACCAGGATTAATTAGTGGCTCAGAGGAAGAAGGCACTCACCGCGGAACTACTCATGGAACAGCCTATAATTACGACACACACGTGCCTTTATTATGGTACGGCCATGGCATGAAACACCGAAATGTGTATCGACCTATCGCGATTCCAGACATTGCTGCAAGTTTGGTTTATTTCTTGGAATTGCAAAGGCCAGCTAGCATGACCGGTGAACCCATAATCGAGCTATGGGATAAGTAGGTATTGGTCAACCGCGTTTTGAATTCTTTCCTCAATATTGGAATAATCTCCTGGAATAAACGCTTGACCTGTAAGTTGTTCATACAACGCTATGTACCGCTTAGAAACGTTGTCCACCATCGCATCATTCATAAGGGGCATGGTTTGGCCTTCAAGCCCTTGAAAACCTTGCTGAATCAGCCATTGTCGCACAAATTCCTTGGATAACTGTTGCTGTGCTTCCCGTTTGTGTTGGCGTTCTTCATAGCCATCGAGGTAAAAATACCTTGAGGAATCGGGCGTATGTATTTCATCCATGAGTACAACCTTTCCCTCGTGCAGGCCAAATTCATACTTGGTATCCACGAGAATCAACCCTTGAGCAGCCGCCATTTCAGTTCCTCGTTGAAACAATTTACGGGTGTAGTCCTCCATTTGCAGGTAAATCTCTTCGGATACTAGGTTATTGTTGAGAATATCTTCACGAGAAATATCCTCGTCGTGACCTTCTTCCGCCTTAACTGCTGGAGTAATAATGGGCTCAGGAAAACGATCATTTTCCTGCATGCCTTCGGGCATCGTTACCCCGCAAAGCACTCTTTCGCCAGATTGGTAGGTTCTTGCCGCGTGACCTGACAGGTACCCTCGAATCACCATTTCAACGCGAATAGGCTCACACGCTATTCCAACCGTTACGCTAGGATCAGGGGAGGTCAAAAACCAATTAGGAACAATGTCCGACGTTTTGGTTAAAAAGTAAGCCGCTATTTGATTAAGGACCTGACCTTTATAGGGAATAGTTCTTGGTAAAATATGGTCGAAGGCACTGATTCTATCCGATGCCACCATGACCAATCGACCGTCGTTTAAGGAATATACATCACGGACCTTACCCCGATAAAAAGCACTTTTTCCCTTGAAATTAAACTCGTTTGTTTCCATGCTCTTCCTTGAATTTTTTGTCCAGCTCTTCTTGCTTTTCGAAGGCGGATATGATTTTTGCAATGATTTTATGCCGAATGATATCGCTCTGCCCCATTTCCACCACCCCAATACCGTCAATATCCCTCAATATTCGGCTTGCATAGGTGAGTCCCGACTGCTGTTTACGAGGTAAATCAACTTGTGACATATCGCCCGTTATGACAAATTTCGCCGTCATTCCCATTCGGGTAAGGAACATTTTCATTTGCATAATGGTCGTATTTTGAGCCTCGTCCAGAATCACAAAAGCTTTATCCAAGGTACGCCCTCTCATGAAGGCCAAAGGGGCAATTTCAATTACTCCATACTGTATCATTTCGGCCAAGCGTTCGGGGGGAATCATATCCCGAAGTGCGTCGTAAAGCGGCATTAAGTAGGGGTCAAGTTTTTCTTTCAGGTCCCCTGGAAGAAATCCCAAATTTTCGCCAGCCTCAACGGCTGGTCGTGTAAGCACGATGCGTTTGACCTCCTTATTTTTCAAGGCTTGAACTGCCAACGCTATAGCGGTATACGTTTTACCAGTACCGGCAGGTCCTATGCAAAAAACCATGTCGTTCTTTCGAAGGGATTCTACCAACTTTTTTTGGTTTACGGTACGTGCTTTAATTTTCACCCCACCGTTACCATGCACCAACGTTTCAGAGCCGTCGTCATCGTTGAGCAGCTTCTCTCCTTCGTTGAGCATTAGATTGTCGATATTATTTTCCGTGAGTTGGTTGAATTTTTCAAAATGGCGCACCATTAAACCAAGTTTTAACTCGAAATAATCGATCAATTCCTCTTCTCCTTTCACCACCATGCGATGACCACGAGCGGTGACGGATAACTTCGGAAAGAAAGACTTGAGGTGTTTGAGGTTTTGATTGTTGACTCCAAAAAAGGCAGCCGCATTAATGCCAGAAAGTTCGATATTGCGGGTACCTAAATCCAATTAAAGCTCAATTAAAAATGACGGAGTGATGGAAAAAAATTAATTTTGGTAAAATTAGAAAATAACTCAAACATTGCGTTCCTAAATAATGCAAATCATTACGCTTACATCCGACCTAGGTTTAAAGGATTATTACGTGGCCAGCGTTAAAGCGCGTTTACTACGAGAAATTCCAAGCGCACATTGCATTGACATTAGTCACCAAATCAAGCCTTTTGACAGCATAGAAGCAGCCTTTCAACTGCGCAGTTGTTTTGATCATTTCCCGAAGGGAACTCTTCATCTTGTGGGGGTTGATTGCGAACCCTACCTCCCCTACAAATTGCAACCAGGACAACCTGAAAATGCCTTGATATACCCTTGCATTATGGAATTTCAAGATCAATATATCGTTTGTTCCGACAATGGATTCATTGGTGCTTTTTTAGGGACCGATGTCCCCAAGGCCTTGTATCGATATCGTCAAATTGAGGAGTATCCTGAACAATGGAATTTTATGCTAAAAAACTGTTTCATCGGACTAGCAAAAAAGATTATAGAAAAAAAGCCAATCCAAGATTTTTGTGAATCTGTCACGAAATTCAAGAGAGCATTTACCCCAATTCCTCAAATTGAACATAACCTCATCATTGGCAATGTTATTCATATCGACTCCTTTGGAAACATTATCACGAATATTTTTAAGTCCGATTTTGAGCGTTTCGGCCCCGACGTTCCCTTCACGATAAGCTATCAGAAAAGGAACGATGATATTGACACCATCTCCAAAGCTTATAACGACGTAGCCATGGGCGATCGTGTAGCGATATTCAATGAGGAACAACGACTAGAAATCGCCATCAACCGCGGGGCTAATGCCGGTAGCGGCGGTGCCGATAGGTTATTCGGCATACGTTTAGGTGAATCGGTGAGGGTTACCTTTTTCCCGAGAGGGTCTGTTCAAAAGTTAAGTTCTTTGTTATGATGTATCGTATTGTTCGGCTGCAGTTTCTTCCGGAACACTGTAAAGCCTTCTTAACCCTATTTGAAGAGCGGCGTGCTCGTGTGGTGGGTTTTAACGGTTGTATATCCTTGAAATTAATGAATGACGCCCAAAATTCTTGTGTTTTCTATACCTTTAGCTGTTGGGAATCAGAAGTCGCGTTAGAAGCCTATCGAACCTCGGAAGTATTTCAATCGCTGTGGCGTGTCATTAAACCGTGGTTTTCTGAAAAAGCGCAAGCATGGTCGATGAACCCTATATACGATGGGGAAAATGCCCCTAACGAAATCATCGAACGATTTTACAACCAATAAATACCTTAATTTTACCGAATAATTATCCCTATGTTCGCCTTATACTTGAAAGAAGTACGAAGTTTTTTAAATTCCATCGTGGGCTATGTATTCTTGGTAATTTTTCTCTTATCGTGCTGGCTATTTAATTGGATGTTAGACTCAACCATGAACCTTATGGACCGTGGTCAAGCAGACTTAACGCCTTTTTTTAATGCTGCTCCCTACGTTTTCCTCATATTAATACCCGCCATAACGATGCGGTCTATTGCGGAGGAGCGAAGAACGGGGACGATAGAACTTTTGTTTACACGACCTATTAGTGACCTTGGAATATTGCTCGCAAAATATTTTGCAGGAATTACTTTGATGGTATTATCCGTTCTCCCGACCGTGATTTACTATTGCTCCTTGTACTACCTCGGTAAACCTTTGGGCAACATTGACACAGGGGCCACTATCACCTCCTACATTGGATTGCTTTTATTAGGTTCGGCCTTTGTAGCTATTGGCATTTTCGCCTCAGCGCTAAGTTCAAGCCAAATTGTATCTTTT
>JBJTXE010000322.1:0-4094 GCA_046082075.1 Bacteroidota bacterium | reverse complement strand
AATGGTTGCGCCTTTGCTTTTAGCGAGCTCCAATGCGGCAAGGGTATCAGCCGTTTCACCAGATTGAGAAATGGCAATCACCACATCGTTTTCATGGATGATAGGGTTTCGATAACGGAATTCGCTTGCGTATTCGACTTCAACGTTTATGCGAGCCAAATCCTCCAGCAAATATTCTCCTCTAATCCCGCATGCCAAGACGTTCCGCAAGCCACGATAATTAAGCGATTTGCTTGAATCATTTTCTGCTCATAGTCGCGGATTCCACCCAAGGAAATCCAGCCTTTTTCTGCGTTTAGGCGCCCTCTAAAACAATCTTGGATGGATCGAGGCTGTTCGTTGATTTCTTTGAGCATGAAGTGTTCGTATCCCCCTTTTTCAAGGGCTTCAAGTTCCAATTCGAGCTTTTGAATATACGGTGTTTTGGGTTGGTCTCCGATATTAAACAACTTAAGGCCTTCTTTGCGGTCAATAACCGCGATTTCTTCGTCTTCCATGTAGACCACGTTCTTGGTGTATTCTACAATGGGGGAAGCATCAGAGGCACAAAAATATTCGCCCTCTTCTCCAATCCCCACAACAAGTGGACTGCTTTTTCGGGCAGCAACTAAACGATCGGGAAATTCACTGGACATTGCGACAATGGCATAGGCCCCAACGACGTGATTCAAAGCAATTCGCAAGGCCTCGCCAAACCAAACCTGTTCTTTTTTTGAAATATCATCGACTAAATGAACTAAGACTTCGGTGTCGGTTTCGCTCCTAAAGGAATAGCCTTTATTGATCAGTTCTTTTTTGATGACATCATAATTTTCAATGATACCGTTATGGATCAGTGCAAGCATACCATCTGTGGCATAATGTGGGTGGGCATTAACGTCATTAGGCTCTCCATGAGTTGCCCATCGGGTGTGACCAATACCTGATGTTCCCAAGGTGTTCTGTTGTTCAACAAATGCCTCTAGGTTGGATACTTTTCCTTGTTTTTTATAGATATTCAGTTGCCCTGCGTTGGATAATGCAATTCCCGCGGAATCATATCCACGGTATTCCAAGCGTTTTAATCCTTTAATAATAATAGGATAGGCCTCTTTTTGGCCAATATAAGCTACAATTCCGCACATAACTAGAAATTCGTGTAGGTAATAATAATTTTTGGACGCATCTTATTGATGGTGTTTTGTCCATTAAAGATAATCCGTTCTGCGGAATTAATGAAGTATCGGGGAGAAACAATTAATCCAGTGTTTTCAATATCCTTATTAATCACAGCCTGCACATATTGTTTTAAATCAGCTGAAAATTCTTTTTGTGTTTCGGAGTAAGCTCCTGTAACTCCGGTATTGATATATCCTTGCGAAGCGGCTGTTTTCTTGGTGGCAAAAGTTACCAAAGCACCAGGCTTATATTTATTACCCAGTTGGTGTTGAATCGGAAGGTGTATTTCTGCACGATGGATTAATTGATTTTTGGTGAACTTTTCGAGCCCGGGAACCACTATTTTTGCCCGTACACCAAAAGCTTGAGCATAAAATTCTTTCATTCCCGCCAAGGGGTTGTTATTCACGGTTTCTACGGGTGTATTGGATCGGTTGATGTCCACGTGGGAAAAATCAGCGCATATAGAATTCATCAGAAAATCATAGGTTTTTGAGGTCCCAGATTGACGGTAATAAATGGTGAGTTTTGTTCCTGGGTCGTTGAGGTTGAAGTAAAAAACGCCCCCTTGACCATTGGACATAGAAGGATTATTGGTTCGAACATAAAGGCCTTTAAAATAATTTTGAAACGCATCATTGGAGGCAAAAGTACCGCTCCCATTGGATGCGTCGGAAATGAACTGTTGAGCAAGAACGGTGTCCAAATAAATCCTCAATTGTGCTTGAACACTATCGTCGCCAATGAGCGTGTAATTTATGGGATCAGGAGTTATAATGGATTTGTTGGGGTCAACCAGAGAAGTTGAAGCATAATTTACATGATCAAAGGAGAAATACGTTGAATCGTTGTACATGGGAGAGGTCACTTCAAAGACTTCGAAGGTTTGGGGGTTTAAATCCCCGTAGTAGCCCACATATTCTAAGCCAAGAACAAAGGAATCAACAATGATGTCGTTTACATTTCCAAAGTCAGGATTTGCTCCTGTAATTCGCAGTTGAGTGTAGAAAGAGGCATTGAAATCCCCAAAAACCGGATCAATATACCGTCCCAGCACCACATTCGAAACGTTATCGGTTACCATCGAATCCTCAAGAATAACGGAGGAGGAGAGATAAAATGTATCCGTGGTAATACCGTTAAGGTATTGGTTTGAATTTAGAAGGTCTTTGCCGAGGGTGTTGTTCTTTTTACGGCAGGCAAACAAGGTTAAAAGCACGAAAAGAGTCACTATCCAGCGCATCATTTCCTATTTAACAACCAATGTAGCATCCATTAGCCCATCAAAAAAGGAAGAAAGCGACTTCGCCTGATGCTCCTCTTCCACAAAATCTAATTTAGGGACATTCAACTCATCGTATATTTTTTTAAGCTCAGGATTTACAATCGGTTCGGCTAAAGTTATACCATCGCAATGGCTTAAAACGAGGTGGGTAAAGCTTTCGAACGTGGGGGTTTTCACCGAGTCTAAAACGGATTTCGGGAAACCATCGAAGGCCAGTTTTTGGGATAGTCGAGGGTCTAATTCCTCACTGAATGATTCGTTGTATAAATGGTATACGACTTTTGTTTCTTTAAAGTGCGGGTCCTTCTTGTAAAAATGCTTGATATACAAGGCCATCATTCCTGTAAACCAACCATGGCAATGAATAACGTCTGGCTGCCAACCCAATTTTTTAAGCGTTTCAAGCACGCCCCTCACAAAGAACATGGAGCGTTCATCATTGTCTTTACACATCGCCCCGTCTTCTTTCATCAACCCTTCTTTTCTACGAAAGAAATCGTCGTTATCGATGAAATAAACCTGCATTTTTGCAGCAGCAACGGAAGCCACTTTAATGATCAATGGATGGTCTTGGTCGTCGATGGAAATATTGAGTCCCGATAAGCGAATTACTTCATGTAACTGATGCCTGCGTTCATTGATAAGGCCATACCTAGGGGTGAAAACACGAATTTCTTTTCCTTCTTCTTGGGTGGATTGGGCTATTCGAAGGCTGTGGTTCGCAATATTGGATTTTGTTAGAAAAGGAGAAATCTCTTGAGAAACAAATAAGATGCGTTTTTTTTCCATAGATTTCAATTTCAAATAAATAGGGGCGCAAAGGTAGGGAAATCCTATGAAAGTTCCTAAAAACACATAGATTTGTCAGTATAAGCATCCAAATGACCCAAGAAATTACGGCAGTTTCAGCCTTAGCAGCCTACATTCATGAAGTGAAGTCCCGAGGCCAAACAGTCGGGTTCATACCCACCATGGGGGCCTTGCACGAAGGACACCTTACGATTGTTCGAAAGGCGCGAAAAGAAAATAACATCACCGTTGTGAGCATCTATGTCAATGAGCGCCAATTCAATAATCCCGAAGATTTTTTAAAATACCCCCGCAACGATCAACGAGATTTTACCCTGTTGCAAGGGGAGGGGGTGGACGCCGTTTATTTTCCTCAAACAGCGGAACTTTTCACCCAAGAGAACTTACCTGTCCGATTTTCTATGAACGGATTGGACGAGCTTCTTGAGGGAGCATCCCGTCCCGGTCATTTTAAAGGAGTCGTGGAGGTAGTACATGCTTTATTTAAACACGTACAACCAACGAGAGCGTACTTTGGACTAAAAGATTTTCAACAAGTGGCGGTCCTTCAAAAAATGGTCAAAGCGCTTGAGTTACCCGTTGATTTAGTTGCGGTTCCAACGGTTAGGGAAGAAAACGGTTTGGCGTTGAGTAGCCGAAATCAAAGGCTCAGCAAAGAGCAACAGCAGGAGGCCCTTATCCTGTTCAAGACCTTATGTTTTTTGAAAGACCATTACCAGAAAAGACCCCTCAATGAGTTGTTGGCTCAAGCGAAAGCGAATATTCATCAAAGCTCTTTGAAGCTGGATTATTTGGAAATTGTAGACCCCGAAACCTTAATTTCGTTGCAGGAGGAGCAACC
>JBJTXE010000321.1:0-6106 GCA_046082075.1 Bacteroidota bacterium | reverse complement strand
TTGGGGGCCTATACGGTATCGCTGACGATCAACCTTGAACCAATCTATACGATGCTTTTAGCTGCTATTTTATTAAAGGAACATGAACTCTTGAGCTTCGAATTTTACATAGGAGCGGCCTTGATTGTGGTAGTACTCTTGTTGAATGGTTGGGTAAATCGTGAAAGAAAAAAATTGTCTTATTAGCTTTCATTATGGATAACATTAAGGCTGATCCAAGTGCCGTGATGCATTTACCCAAATGCTGCCAACCCGGTGGTCATTAAGTTATGAACGATTTCGGCTTTTAATTAACAATAAAGCCGACAATGGTGGACCTTTAGCTAAATTCGCATTGCCATGAGCGATGCCATTAAACATGAATGCGGAATAGCTTTTCTTCGCTTAAAAAAAGACCTTAGCTTTTACCTTGAAAAGTACGGAACCGCGTTTTATGGCTTGCATAAAATGCAATTGCTCATGGAAAAACAGCACAACCGAGGTCAGGACGGTGCCGGTTTAGCCAATATTAAATTAAATGTAGCTCCTGGTGAAAGGTATATCAGTCGGGCACGTTCGGTTCAGCCAAATCCAATTCAAGCCCTCTTTGAACAAGTGTTTGAGCGCTTTCAATCGATTGAGCGCAAGAGTCCGGGAAAATTAAAGGATGTAGAGTTTTTAAAGCGAAATGCAGGATTCACAGGAGAAGTTTTCCTTGGGCATTTGAGATATGGAACTTTCGGACAAAATGCTATTGAAAATTGCCATCCGTTTTTACGGCAAAATAATTGGATGACCAAGAATTTGGTGTTGGCAGGGAATTTCAATTTAACGAATGTCGACGAACTTTTTGATGCTTTAGTATCCATAGGACAGCACCCAAAAGAAATGTCGGATACGGTTACAGTATTGGAACGGATCGGTCATTTTTTAGACGAGGAAAATGAACGTATTTACGCAGAGCACAAACAATTAGGTTTCGATAAATCGCAAATATCTCAGCATATTCGCGAAAAGATGGATATTGCAAGGGTCCTGGAACGTTCCGCAAAAAAGTGGGATGGAGGGTATGTAATGGCGGGTTTATTGGGTCATGGTGCGGCGTTCGTGTTGCGTGATCCTTCCGGTATACGTCCTGCTTTTTATTATGAGAACGAGGAGGTAATCGTCGTTGCATCGGAAAGACCGGTGATTCAAACCGCCTTCAATGTAAAAGTGGAGGACGTGCGAGAATTGACACCCGGCAGCGCCTTAATCGTTCAAGCGAATGGTTCTGTGGAAGAAAAGGCAATCTTAACACAAAAAGCCCTCAAGAAATGCGTTTTTGAGCGTATTTATTTTTCAAGAGGATCAGACAAGGATATCTATAGAGAACGTAAAATGTTGGGGCATCTCGTGGCTCCTCAAGTGGTAGAAGCTATCAATGGAGAGATTGAACGCAGCGTATTCTCGTACATTCCGAATACGGCCGAAGTTTCTTTTTATGGGATGATTAAAGCCATTGAGGGACTTCATAATTTGGAGAAAGCGGAACGCATTTTAGCGCTTGGTCAAGCATCGAGCAAAGAAGCGATTTCTCAAATACTGGAGGAGCGGACGCGCATCGAGAAAATTGCCATCAAGGACGCTAAATTAAGAACCTTTATTACGCAAGATTCCGAACGAGATGACCTTGTGGCGCATGTTTACGATGTAACGTATGGTTCAATTCAGCCAGGTCAGGATAATTTGGTCGTGATTGATGATAGCATCGTTCGAGGCACTACTTTGAAAAAGAGCATATTGCGCATGTTGGATCGCTTAGAACCAAAATCTATCATGGTGGTTTCTTCAGCTCCTCAAATTCGTTATCCAGATTGCTATGGAATTGACATGGCTAAGCTGGGGGATTTTGTGGCATTTAATGCTGCTATATCTTTACTCAGAGAACGAGGCATGGAGCAAGTTATTCATGATGTTTATCGTTCCTGTCAGGTTCAAATGCAAATGCCCAAAGAAGAAGTTTCAAATGCCGTCAAGAACATTTATGCTCCTTTCACAGATGAGGAGATTTCTGAGCGAATAGCAGAATTACTCAAGCCTACAGGATTAAAAGCGCATTTAAAAATCGTATTTCAGAAAATAGAAAACGTTCACAAGGCTTGTCCTGGCCATTTAGGGGACTGGTATTTTTCGGGAGATTATCCTACGCCAGGCGGCAATAGAGTAGTTAACAAAGCCTTTATCAATTGGATGGAGCACCGCGATGAACGGGCGTATTAAAGAGGTGGGTCATTATTTGATGGGTTGCTCCGCATTGCTGTTGCATTAAATTCAAAGTAATCTTTTGTTGTTCTTCCAGGTTTTGCATCATGCGGTTAATGGCAGCCAACAACTCATCCTCGTTCGAAAAGCTCTCAGCAATCTCTCGTTCAATGAATAAACTGGCTTCTGGAAATCGATCATATTTGGGCCCAAAAAACACTGGTAAACCGTAAGCCGCTGGTTCGAGAATATTATGCAGTTTACCTGAGAAACCTCCGCCGATTAAGGCTAAATTTCCTAGTTGGTAAAGCTGCGTCAATAACCCAATGCTGTCCACTAAAATGATCCGCTCGTTGCGGTAAAATTCCATTTGACTGAGTCGATGAATTTCTTCTCCAAAGAGGGTTTCTAAGTCGAATAAATGAGCCGATCCGATATCGTGAGGAGCGAGAAGGATAATGTCAAACGGTAGTTTATCAAGCACATTATGTATGATTTCCTCCTCCTCTTGCCAGCTGCTCCCAACCACTAAAACAAATTTATTTTCGCAAATATCATTTAATATTTGAGGTAATAAGGATTTTTTTGAGAGCTCGGCGTTTTGTGATTTTTGAAGTAGAACATTGTCGTACCTCGTGTCGCCTACCACGCTAACGTGCGTAATTCCGATATCACGCAGTAAGATTTTTGACGTTTCATTCTGAACAAAAAAATGGGTAAATCCTTGAAAGGTTTTTCGAAATAAGATACCCCAAGGTCTAAAAACGATTTGTTCTTTTCGGAATATAGCCGCTGCTGCAAATAAGGGGATTTTTCTTTTTTGAACCGCTAAAAGGATATTCAGCCAAAACTCATATTTGATAAAAATCACTTCCCTGGGTTGGCAACGTTCAAGCAATATTCGGGCATTTTTACGTGTATCGAGCGGAAGTATGCAAGCCACATCCACGCAATGATTTCGTTTGGTATAATGTTCAAAACCGGAGGGAGAGAAAAAACTCACCAAGATGCGTGCTTCAGGATATTTTTTTCGGTATTCCCACAGCAAGGGGAGTCCTTGGTCAAATTCCCCTAAGGAGGCGCAATGCATCCATAAATCGACCGGCCGATCAGGAAGGTAGGATTGCCAAAAACGTTGCAAGTTCTTTCTCCTACGAATCTTTGGATTAAATATTCCCCCAACGAAAATGGAAATACCAAAAAGGCGGATAGCTAAGTCGTATAAAAAACGCATCAATATTCGTAATAGTAGTCTTTTTGCGTGGAGTAAAATGGTATGAACCACCCCAGTTTGAGCCCAACGAGGATGTCCAATCGTGTTTTGGTGGATACTGGAACATCCGGTTGATCAAAGTACAACGTTCGTCGTTCTTTGGTAAACCCTTCAATGCAATAGAGTCCACCATAAAAATTGTAGAAACTGCTTCGGGCCATGAAGGCATAACCAATAAATTGCTCCAAACAGAGTCCTGTAGATAATCGATCATACCCTTTTTTGTAGTCCAATTCGATCATGGGAACCACTTGGGTTTGGGTTTCAATTTTAATGCGATGGTTTAAATAACCTGCTCCAGCATGTACCATTATTCCCGAATTTCGGTGAAATTTTGACAGTGGGATAATTTTACCTACGACCACATTGGCAGTTACTCCACGGCATAATATATTCACCGCTGCAGGATCACCGTTAACGTCCGTAATGTTGCCGTAACTATCCGTAATACCGTTGAGTAATCCCGGAATCTTTACTTGGGAACCAAAAAGAAAAGAGGCGTCCGTTTGAAAAAACCAATTGTTTTTCAGTTTGTAGCCTGCGCTAAACCCTACGAGATTCATATATCCATAGCGGTTGACCAAATCGCCACCTGTCCAACCGGTCGCATAATGAGCCGAAGCCAAGACTTTGGATTCCACCGTAGTATCCATGGTATAGGATTGTGCTCGAAGGTGCACAAAACTCAACCCAATGAAAAAAACAAATAAACGCACGGTTAAAATTACGGACTTTTTGTGCAACATCAGTGGTAATGGGCTTTTTCCTTTCTATGGCTCGTTTAAAATCCGTAAATTTGTTCATATTTTACGCCATGAAGAAAATTCAAATGGTAGACCTTGTGTCCCAGTACGAAAAAATCAAACCCGCCATTGATGCAGCCATGCAAGATGTGGTTACCAAAGCACAATTCATCAATGGGCCAGAAGTTCAAGCTTTTCAACGCGAATTAGAGGAGTATTTGCAGGTGAAACATGTCATTCCATGCGCCAACGGCACCGATGCCTTACAAATGGCCATGATGGGTCTGGGGTTAAAACCCGGCGACGAAGTCATTACCCCATCCTTTACCTACATTGCAACGACCGAAGTGATTGCTTTGTTGGGCCTAATTCCTGTTTTTGTTGAGGTGGATCCTTCCACTTTTTGCATCGATCCTGTGGCTATTGAATCTGCCATTACCCCTAAGACGAAAGCCATTGTTCCCGTGCATTTGTACGGTCAAGCAGCGAACATGGAAGCAATCATGGCCCTTGCGGAAAAGCACGGCCTCAAGGTGATTGAAGACAACGCTCAGGCCATTGGTTGCGATTATCATTTCTCTTCGGGAAAAGTTCAAAAAACGGGAACCATCGGGCACATTGGTTGCACTTCCTTTTTCCCGAGTAAAAACTTGGGTTGCTTTGGCGACGGAGGGGCTATGATGACGAACGACGATGACCTCGCCCAAACCCTACGACGAATTGCGAATCACGGCCAGAGCAAGCGTTATTACCACGATGAGGTCGGGTGTAACTCGCGTTTAGACTCCCTGCAAGCGACCGTTTTGAGGGTGAAATTACGGCAGTTAGATCGGTACATTGAATCACGTCAGAATTTAGCGAATGCCTACGATGAGGCTTTTAGTGGGCTGCACGGGGTAAGTATTCCTGCAAGGGCAACCTATTCGAACCACGTTTTTCATCAATATACCCTTCAAGTACCTCCGCAATCGCGCGACGCGGTGCACGCATATTTAGAAGAGAAGGAAATACCCAGCATGATTTACTATCCCGTTCCTGCGCACCGTCAGCAAATGTTTGCTTCGTTCAATTTAGGATCCTTAAATCTTCCTGTAACGGACTTTCTTACGGAACGGGTCATCAGCTTGCCCATGCACACCGAGATGCAGCCCGATCAATTGGAATTCATTTGTTGCACCGTTCAATCCTTCTTTTAATCCATGAAAGTTGCAATCATTGGAACCGGTTACGTTGGTTTAGTAACGGGAACTTGCCTGGCAGAAACAGGGAATACCGTAAGTTGTGTGGATATAGACGAAAAAAAGGTAGCTCTTTTGCGTCAAGGTGTTACCCCGATTTATGAGCCCAACTTAGCCAATTTGCTAGAACGAAACCTGCAAGAAGAACGCCTTTCTTTCACCTCAAACCTTCAAGAAGGGATCGAGGGGGCTGAAGTGATATTTTTAGCCTTGCCAACTCCTCCTGGCGCCGACGGACAAGCGGATTTGAAGTATATTTTGACGGTTGCAAACGATTTGGGCCCTTTGCTGAAAGCGTACACGGTCATTGTGGATAAAAGCACCGTGCCCGTGGGTACCGCAGAGAAGGTTCGACAATGCATTGAAAAAACAGCAACGCAGCCTTTCAGCGTGGTTTCAAATCCAGAATTTCTTCGAGAAGGTTTTGCCGTGAGCGATTTCATGAAACCCGACCGCATTGTGATTGGTTCAAGTGACAACAAAGCCATTAAGGTGATGGAAAACCTGTACAAACCGTTTGTACGTCAAGGTAATCCAATTCTTATCATGGATGAAAAGTCTGCCGAACTCACAAAATATGCCGCCAACGCCTTCTTGGCTACCAAAATCACGTTCATGAACGAAATCGC
>JBJTXE010000320.1:0-13546 GCA_046082075.1 Bacteroidota bacterium | reverse complement strand
ATCATAGCACAAATAATGAGTAATGCACTTATTTCCAACCGTCCGAAAAAAGCAAGAATTATGGACAATACACCGCACATGAGGTTTGCAGCGGTTAAAATTGGGAAGGTTAAACAATTTTAGGCTTGTTTGATTCATTCGAAACGAAATTAATTCAAAAAAAGCTTATTTTTATGTCGTTGAAGGCTTGAAACAATATTTTTCTGATTTTAAAGTTAAAGTGCTCAACATTTTGGAATATGAAACAAGTATTAGGAGGATTATTTATAACGGCCGTGATTTCGGTTCTTGGGCAAGCGCCAAAATACTCCAACGAGTTTTTACATCTAGGGGTAGGCGCAAATGCCATGGCCATGGGAAATGCGGTGGTCGCTAGTTCCAACGATGTTTCTTCTTCCTATTGGAACCCTGCAGGACTTACCCAAGCAAAAGAATGGTTGCAAGTTTCAGCGATGCATTCAGAGTACTTTGCTGGAATCGCGAAATACGACTATGTTGGTTTGTCTCATTCTTTGGGAGAAAAAGGAACGCTAGGTTTTACGTTTTTGCGCTTTGGTGTAGATGATATTCCAAATACGACGCAGCTAATCGACAACGATGGTCGAATAAACTACGATAACGTAACTACCTTTTCTGCAGGGGATTATGCATTTTTGGGGTCTTTTGCGAGAAAATTAAAACTTACAGGATTATCGGTTGGAGGTACGGTAAAAGTGATCCATCGCCGTGTAGGAGATTTCGCTAAATCGTGGGGTTTTGGATTAGATGCAGGTCTGCAGTATCAAAAGAATGACCATTGGCGTTTTGGGCTTGTTGCTCGGGATGCTACCTCTACCTTTAACGCCTGGATCTTCAACTTGTCTCAAGATATGCAGCAGGTCTTTTTGGCCACGGGTAATGATCTACCGTCGAATGGTTTGGAATTATCCCTGCCTCGGTTTATTATTGGTGCGGCATACAGCCATCCAATAGGCGCAGCGGAAAAAGGTTTTTCTGTTATGGCAGAAATTGATGCCGATTTTACCACGGATGGCCGTCGCAATGTGTTATTATCGTCTGACCCGATTTCAATAGATCCTCATTGCGGATTGATGCTGAGCTATAAAAACTTGGTAAAAGTTCGCGCAGGAGCCTCATCCCTTCAACAATACCAGTCCTTTGATGGGGGCAAGCAATGGGGTGTTCAACCAAATTTGGGACTCGGACTAGGACTTAAAGCATTGAATATTGACTATGCCTTTACCCGCTTGGGCGCAGCCGATGCAGGTTATTACACGCATATTTTTTCGTTGAAATTGAACTTGTCACAGCCGAAGAAAAAATAGCCTATGAAACAAGGACTACTTTTTTTATTGTTTGCGTTAACGGTTAATGTTTCGTCGATGGCACAAACCTTTGGCAACGAGTGGATCAATTACAATCAAAAATATTATGCAGTTCCAATCACCCAAACAGGAATTCACAAAATAGGTTATCAAGCATTGGTTAATGCGGGAATTCCCGTTGGCTCAATACCCTTGAATACCTTCCAAGTTTTTGGTCGGGAAAAGGAACAGCCGCTTTATATCCCGGACAATTTTAATAATGTACTTGATCCCGGTGAATTCATTTATTTCTACGCGGAGAAAAACGATGGTTGGTTAGATTCCACCCTGTACAACAATCCTTCATGGTTAGGAAACCCAAAATACAGCCTTTACAACGATACGATTCGCTATTTTGTTTCTTGGACCAATGGAACTCCTGGATTAAGGTTCACGGAAGAAACGGATATTGATTTTGCACCGTATCAGGTTGCGCCGTATGTCTTGTTCGAAAAGAGCCAAGTATTCAATCAAGCCTACAATGAAGGCGAAATTACCTCTCAAGCTGCCAGCTCATTGTTCGTTCCGGGCGAAGGCTGGGGGAATACCATGCAGAACGGTGCAAGCGGTTATACGTGGAATTATGCCTCTACGACCTTAGATAATTTGTATTCGGGTGCTGGAGCTCCCAACATTCAATTGAAATCGGTTATGGTGGGTGGTTCGAATGCCTATGCTCCGAATTTATACAACCATCATACGAGGCTTACCGTCGGCAATTCCAACACCGTCCTGCTGGATACATTGACCGTTGGATATAATGCAATTAATATTAATAAACAATTTCCGGTAAGTCTTCTGCCAGCGAATGGGGCCACGAATTTTAAGGTGAATATTGTGGGTGATCTTGGAGTTGCCACCGATTTCCAAAGCGTGAATTTTTGGTCGTTCCTATATCCCAGGACTATGAACATGGGAGGGACCAACAAAACCGAGTTTTTGGTCCCCAACAGTCCTAATCAACCAAAAACTTACCTTTCATTAACAGGGGTAAGTATGGGAGCGCCGCTCGTTTTTTCTTTTGGTACAACGCCTAAATTCCTCAAGGCCGTAACCGGAGGTTCGAGTGCCCTTATGTTGGTGCCGAACGATCCAAATTACGCAACGCAGAAATTAGTGGCGCAGTCGGGTAGCAGCGTTATCGATATTCCTTCGATTGCCCCGGTTTCGCCCTCAGGTTCTTTTTTCAATTTCTCGGCTACGCCCAATCTTGAAAAAGCTTTGTTGATGGTCTATCCAAAATTGTTGGAGTCTGGGGTGATTGACTATGCTAATTATCGCAGTTCTCCAGCAGGTGGGGATTACAACGTCATTTTGGCGGAAGTAGGGGAGCTTTACGACCAATTTGGGGGTGGGGTGAAAAAGCATGTCAACGGCATTCGAAGGTTTGCACATTATGTACATACTTTAAGCCAAGATAAACCGGTTGGACTCTTTCTGATTGGGAAAGGTATTCGTGAAGCGAATGTTGCAACTGTGTTAGCTACTGGCCCTGGTGCTCGACAAAATGCTATAAACTACAATAAATCCTTGATGCCTTCCTTTGGTCAACCCTCCAGCGATCAAAGCATCACCTCAAACTTACCGGGCACGGATCTTTGGACACCGCTGATACCCACGGGAAGAATTGCTGCCAATAACCTTACCGAGTTAGCTTTATATCTTGAAAAAGTAAAGGAGTACGAGTTGGCCCAAGATTCAAATAGCGTTTACAATACCGCCTCGAAAGATTGGCAAAAGCATTTAATTCATTTTGCGGGTGGAGGAAACGCCAACGAACAGTATATCTTTCAGACCTACCTCAACTCCATGGCAGATGTGGCCGAAAACGACCGTTTTGCAGGAATCACCACCCGCATTGTGAAACAATCCGCGAATCCACTAACACCTGCTCAGTTGCAGGCCATTTCTGATCGGATTTCCGACGGAGTAAGTGTCATGAACTTTTTCGGTCATGCTACCTCATCGCAAAGCGGATTTGACATTAATATCGATAATCCGGATCAATGGAATAACCAAGGAAAATATCCCTTATTAATTGCCAATTCGTGCTACAATGGGAATATTTTTTACAGTTCGCCCACCAAATCTGAGGAGTTTGTTTTTACGCCAAATGCAGGGGTTATCGCCTATCTTGGGACCCTTAATTACGGATTTTCGGGTTCCCTTTACGACTATTCTCATCAATTATATAAGCAGTTCAGTCTGCATAATTACGGTGGAACAATCGGTCAACACATCAAAAACACCATTGATTCGGTCATGAATGCGAATCAACCGCTCAGCACAGAGTCCGTGTTCCAGCAAATGACCCTGCACGGGGATCCAATGCTTCGCATCAATTGGCACACAAAACCCGAAATTGAATTAACCGATGAACGCATCGTATTTGGTCCGCAGAACATCTCCTTAAATACCGATTCCTTGACTATTGACATTAAGTTGCGGAATTTAGGACAATCGATTACCGACACTTTCGCTTTGGAAATTACACGCGATTTCCCGGGGTCTCCCTCGGATTCAAGTTATGTTTTTTCGGTTGCTGGCTTGGACTACGAGAAAGACATCGCGGTTAAAATTCCTTTCTATCCTTTAATCGGCGTTGGTTTGAATCAATTTACCATTTCCGCGGACATTCCCAATTTTAACGATGAAGTATATGATGAGGTCAATAACAACCGCGTGATGAAGTCTTTCAACATCAGTGTTGATGGCATTGAGCCAATCCTCCCTATGAATTTTGCGGTGGTACCCAGGGATACTTTGGCAGTCTTTGGTTCAACCATTGACCCACTGGCCCCCATGAATTCCTACCGGTTTGAAATCGATACTACGCATTTATTCAACAGCAGCTTTAAACGTTATGCACTGAAATCGGGAACGGGAGGTGTGAAGTCGGTGAATTGGAACGAGTGGTTGCGTGTTTCAACCAACCAAAATGATCCCGTGATATTTACCGATAGTACGGTGTATTATTGGCGCGTTGCAGTGAATGGAGCCAATCCTATTTGGAAGAAACGCTCCTTCCAATACATCCCAGGGAAAGAAGGCTGGGGGCAAGACGATTTCTTTCAATTTACGGATAATGCTGTTACGGGAATTTCTATGAATACTTCCCAACTTCAACGACAATTTATTCCCATTCAAAAAGGAATTTCATGCTTGGTGAAAAGTGCCACTACGGCTCCTCAGATTTACGATAATGCGTGGTTTTTGAACGGCGAACAGCAAGAATACGAAGTGTGCAATATGACACCGAAGCTGCACGTGGCCGTTTTAGATAAAGGCACCTTGGTGCCTTGGGAAACGCGGTATACGTATCCGAATGGAATGGTGGTGAATCCGAATAATAATTTCGGAAATGCCAACGATAATTCGGGGTGCAAGCCTCGGGCAATGAAATATTTTACGTTTCACCAGAACAGCGCAGCGCAACTGGCCTCTTTTCAAAATTTAGTGCAAAATGTGCTCCAAAACGGCGATTATTTGTTGGTGTATTCTCCTATGACGACGCGCTATGATTGGTGGAATACCTTTGCGCCGAGTTTGTATCAAACGTTTGCGAATTTAGGTTCGGATAGTATTGTTCCAGGACGACCAAACAAGCCCTTCATCTTTTTAACCCAAAAGGGAAATCCGAGTTTTGTCGTTGAGAAATTCACCCAAGGCACGGAGGATATTTTAATGGACACGGTAGTGTACGGTTCTCAACTGGTGGGATATGAAACCACTCCGTTAATTGGTCCAGTGGATGATTGGCAATCGCTTTTTTGGAAACGTGATGCCCTGGAGTTTGTCCCGGGGGACAGCACACGCATGAGGGTGCAGGTGTACAACGCTGTCGGTGCCTTGGATCATGTTATCGATACCTTAATGACGCCTCACGATTCCATCATTAACTTGAACAATTTGATTGATGCTGCACAATTTCCCTACGCACGACTTAACGCTTTCTACACGGACACCGCAAATCAAACACCAGCGCAATTGGATTTTTGGCATGTAGTTTTTGCACCGCTTCCCGAGGCTGCTATTGATCCTTCAACCGCGCTCTTTTGGTCGGGACAAAACGATTCCATCCAAGAAGGTCAGCCCTTGAAATTTGCGGTTAATATTCGGAATATTAGCGAATACGGCATGGATTCTTTAAAGGTAAGCTATAGCGTTATTGATGCCAACCAAACGGTTCATACCATTCCTTATGAGCGACAAGCACCTTTATTGCCTGGTGCTAATTTGTATGATACTATCACCATTCCTACCTTGAATTTTAAAGGGGAAAATTGGTTAAGGGTGGAGGTGAATCCCTATACGGATGTTAGCATGACGCAAACCGATCAGCCAGAATTAACACACATCAACAACATTTTGCAAGTGGCTTTCCATGTGGGAGGCGAGGACGTGAATCCCATATTGGACGTTACATTCAACGGAGAACATATTTTGAATAACGATATTGTTTCGCCCACCAGTGAAATTTTAATTACGCTGAAAGATGACAATCCGTATTTAATCATGGACAGCGATAGTGATACGTCGTTGTTTGCGGTGTATTTGACCGATCCAGATGGCGTTATGAAAAAAATTCCGTTCATCGATGCTCAAGGAAATACCATCATGGATTGGATACCAGCAAATGCCGGAAATAAAAAATTTAAAATCATTTACCCAACGACGTTAACCAAAGATGGGACTTATACTTTGTTGGTGCAAGGCCAAGATCGATCCGGGAACTTATCCGGCGATTTTGAATATGAAATCAATTTCAAGGTCATCCAAGAATCTTCCATCACTGAAATGATGAATTATCCAAACCCGTTCAGCACGAGTACGCGATTTGTGTTTACCTTGACTGGTTCGGAAATACCCGATCGAGTGTTGATACAAATCATGAATATCAACGGGAAAGTCGTTCGTGAAATAACGGAATCCGAATTAGGATCGATTAGAATTGGTCGCAACATTACGGAATACGCTTGGGATGGTCGGGATGAATTCGGCGATCTATTGGCCAATGGAGTATACCTTTACCGGGTTCATGTAAGTTCCGCAGGGAAAGAAATCAAGCACTTATCCACGGATGCGGATACTTATTTTCATAAGGGGCTCGGTAAAATGTACATTATTCGCTAGTATTCAGAAGAATTTACAGCTTAATATCGCGGTGTCGTCTCCGTAAGGGAGCTCTCCTTTCCATTCATCCAATTTTGAAAACAAAATGCTGTTCATGTCTTCCATTTTCAGCGTACAAAAGGATTGGGTAATTTTTATCAATTGTTCAATGCTGAATTGTTCTCCAGTAGGATTTTCCAATTCTACGACGCCATCCGTGTATAGGACCAAAGTACTTTTTGGCGGAACTTCGATTTTTCCTACTTTCAAGCTAGGTAATTCGTCCAAAATACCTAATCCTGTGCAGCCTTCTGAAAGTAGATGAACGGTTTTCCCCATGAGCAAGAGAGGCTGGTTGTGCCCTGCATTGATATACTTCAGTTTGCGAGTGTAGGCATTGTAATGTCCTATAAAAAACGTAATGAATTTTTCCCCTTTAGCATTGGTAATGACTTTTTTATTCAATTCTTCAATTAAGAAAGACAGATCAAAACGCTGATATCGGAAGAGCGTTCTCAAGGTTGCTTGAAAATTGGCCATCAATAAGGCCGCGGAAATTCCTTTTCCTGAGACATCGGCAATACAAATGATGTATTCTTCGTCGCCTAAGGGAATGAAATCGTAATAATCTCCACCAATGACATCCCTTGCAACATATTTTGCCGAAATATCCATCTTACGATTGGAAGGAAGATTGGAAGGAAAAAGCAACATTTGAAGTTCTGAAGCGGTGGCCAGATCGCGGTTAATGACCTCTTTTGCACGAATCGTTTCGGCTAGTCGACGGTTTTCTATGGCTACGCAAATTAAATTGGTAAGCGTTTGTGCAAATGCTAAGTGTTCATGGTGGGTATTTAGTTTGCCGTCTCCTGAGATCAAGAGAAACGCCAAATGCTTACCCCCGTGTACTACAGGTAAAATGGCCTCAAATTCATTCAACAATTCAGAGTTTGACTCAGAAATAAACGTTAGTTCTTTGAACCTCAGTAATTGTTCTAAGTTATTTTCAAGGGCTGTTTTTACCTTGGTACCAGATTTTAAGAAGACCTTCCAACCGTTGTAATCTGAAATGAGCAGGTGTTTGCGTAAACGCAATTGTTCCTTAATAACAAAACCATAGGCTTTGAGCAATCCGCCAATACTTTCTTGGTTGTTGATGGCTGAACTAATGGATACGAGTGCGTTGAGCTTTATCGCGTGCAGCTCTATTTGCTGTTGTAAATGGGCAATGGTTCGATCACTCATTTGGCGGAATGGATCATGGAAGGGAGTTGTTTTATTGCAGCAAGTTCTTTGAATTTTTCGCGAAATTCACCGCACGGACTACCGAAATATGTTGCGTTACCGTCAAGATCTTTGGAAATCCCACTTTGCGCTAATACGGTCGCTCCGCTACCAATGCTAACTCCACTGGCGCAACCTACTTGTCCCCAAAACGTAACCCCGTCCCCAATATCCACACATCCGGCAATACCCACCTGAGAGGCGAACAAACAATGTTCCCCAATCCGTGTGTCGTGTCCAATCTGCACAAGATTATCGATTTTCGTTCCCCTACCAATAAACGTGGTGTCCGTTACGCCTCGGTCTATGGTGCAGTTCGCTCCAATTTCCACTCCGTCCGCGATTTCTACATTACCGCAATTGAACATTGGCTGGTATTTTCCCGCCGTTTTTTTATAGTAAAATGCATGGTGCCCAATGACAGAATTTGAACCGATAATCACATCGTTCCCAACGATGGTGTCGTCCATTAGGCAAACTCCCGGATTAATTCGTACCCTTTCCCCAACTCGAACATTGTTCCCGAAAAAGACCCCTGGATACTTCGTTTGTAGTCCGATATCCGTTGGAAAAGTCACACGTCGAGCATAATAATAGGCGGCAATTTCGTTGAATACACGAAAGGGATTCTCGCTAAGAATCAATCCTTTTCCTGAGGGACAAGGCACATCTTTATCAATAATTACCACGGTGGCCTTCGATTGTAAGGCTTTGTTATAGTATTTCGGATGATCAACAAAAACGATATCACCGGGAGATACACGATGTATTTCATTGATTCCAAGCACGCTTTGTGATCCCTCGCCTCGAAATTCACATGCCGTTAATTCCGCTAATTCTCGCAATAATATGGGTTGATTGAATTTCATAGTACATGGATTATCGATAAAATTAGGTAAAGAAGAGGCTTGAGTGTACGGAATATACAAGAGTTTTCAGCGTTTTTCTGTTAGTTTGTACTTATTTTCTTTCGGGAGCTTTGGGAATTAACATTTAACGATTATCTTTGCACTCCAATTTTCACATTATGAAGAAAGATATTCACCCTGACGATTACCGATTGGTTGTTTTTAAAGACATGTCCAACGAGTATGCTTTTTTGTGCCCGTCTTGCGCTCCTACCAAAGAAAAGATTAAATGGGAGGACGGGAATGAATACCCTCTGGTGAAACTTGATATCTCTCACAAGTCGCATCCTTTCTTTACGGGAATTGCCCAATTCGTTGATACCGCAGGTCGTATCGATAAATTCAAAAACCGTTTTGGTCGTACCATGAAATAGGAAAAATATTAATAGTTCGAAAGCCACTCCTTTGCGAGTGGTTTTTTTTTATTGAAATTTTGCGGTTGCTCGGTTTAAACGATCCAAGAGCGTCAAGCCAAGACCTTCTGGCAGCGGTTGTTCAATATACAATTCCTTGAATTCTCGGGAGTCCATTTCCAGGAGAACACGGTAGAGGTTTCGAGCAATCTCCCGGTAATCTCCGCGGGTACTCAACACGCTGGAACGATTGACCGGAAAACCTTCAGGAACGGCACTTAAAAAGATGTAACCGGTATTTTCCTTGGGCGCAACATCACAACTAAAATATCGGAGGGGCGTTTTGGGAGCGTAGTGGTATTTTACCATTCCTGGAGCAAGCGACACACCACTTGCGTAATTTTTCACCTTGGGAATATATCCTAACACCGCGGAAAGGTCGTCAAGGGATATACTTCCAAGTCGGTAAACGGTAACCAGCGAGTCGTCCATTCCCACAATGGTAGACTCCAATCCAAAGGTACAGGGTCCTCCATCCAATACCCATGAAATTTTTCCGTCTAATTGTTGCAAGACGTGGGATGCCTCCGTTGGACTAATTTCTCCGTATTTGTTGGCACTTGGTGCGGCCAATGGAAAGGCTACTTTGGAAAGCAACGTTCTTAGGTCAGGTTGTGAAGGAAATCGTAGGGCAACCTGAGGGTTTCCTGCCGTAATGATGCTTGGAACGAGGTCCGTTTTTGGAACGACAAACGTTATCGGACCTGGGCTGAAGGCGCGTTCCAAAATCTCGAGTTCTGGATGAAATTCTTGTATAAAAGGTTCAGCCTGTTTTCTGTCGTAAAAATGTAAAATAAGCGGGTTAGACCGCGGGCGACCTTTTATGGTGAAAATGGAACGTACGGCTTCGGTATTTAACGCATTGGCAGCTAAACCGTAGACGGTTTCGGTGGGAATACCCACAACGAATCCGCTTTCCAATGCCTCAAGAACCTTGAGTATGTCTCGGGTTATTACTGTTTTCACGCAACAAAGATACATTCAATCCAAGGGATTGCCACGTGGCTGTGAATAGCTTGTTCATTTTTTTTTTTCGCGCAAGGGTTCCTAAGTTCAGATTACCAACGTATCTTTGTTTAAAATCATTCTAAATAAGTGAAGGTTATCATTGCGGATAGTAACGAATTGGTGAGGGCAGGACTACGTTCCACGCTATTGGGTCATGATCGGGTAAAAGAATTGGTGGAGGTTGAAAACTCAGAAGCCCTTCGAAACGAGGCCTTGAAAAGCGAAAGTGCCTTGGTTATGATCGATTATACATCGCCAGGTTTTGATATCAATGATATTGCCTCCACCTTGCGTGTAAATCCAGCCTTGCGTTTTATTGGGCTTACCTACCTTCAGTCGGCTCAAACCTTGGTAGATGCTTTGCGTGGTGGCATCATGAGTTATATTAAGAAAGATTGCAGTCTTGTTGAAATATCAGAAGCAGTGAATGAAACGGCAGCAGGAAAGAAGTTTTTCTGCGGTAAGATTTTGGAGACCATCAATAAGGCGAACTTGAATCCTGACGAATTGGATGCAGGTGCCTTAACCTGCGATCCTTTGGTGATGACCGAGCGTGAGAATGAAATCATCGTGCTTATTGCTGAAGGCTACACCAACGATCAAATCGCGGATTTACTTTTTTTAAGTAAGCATACGGTTAATACCCATCGTAAAAATATCCTCCATAAATTGGGGGTTAAAAATACCGCTGGAATCGTGATGTATGCCGTAAAAACGCAATTGATTTCACCGAATAAGTTCTTGTTCGCTGCTACTTAAAGCGGCAAATGAATTTTAAATTAACCCGACGCTGGGTGAGGTAATTCGGTATGCTGTAATATTTGCCTTCAACGTCTTGTATCCATTGTTTTGAAAGAACATTATTGACCCCCAATAGGTTGAAAATTTCCAAAGAAATCATGGATTCACTCACATGATTTTGCCACCATCCTTTTTTCTTGGTAACGAGGTTGTAACTTAACCCAAGATCTACCCTGAAATAAGCTTTCATCCGCAAGGTATCTCGGTAACGATCAAGCCCTGGCGGCCCATAGGGCAAAGGAGCACCGTATTGTAAACCCATTTGTACGGTAAAGTTCTCAAACCCTGGCATTTCATCTTGAACTAAGGCTCCAACCGTCAACAATTGATCCGTTGGTCTCGGGATGAACCCTGGGTAGAAGGTTGCACTGTCTACCACAGTTTGGTCTTGACTGTAGCCAAAAATGATTTTTTCACCTGCCGCATTGTAGTATTCTTTGTAGGAATCATAGCGCAAGTTTTCTCGGGTTTGCATTATACCCACTTTGAAAAAGGACTCAATGCCGGGAACAAATTCACCATGTACATTAAAGTCCAAACCTGTGGCATAAGCAACAGCGTCGTTATTGGCATAGTACCTTGTACGAACGTTTTCAATTTCATAGGGATTGACATCCCAGAGGTATTTGTAAAATATTTCTCCTGAAAACTTGAAGGGCTTTTCGCGTTTCCATAGGTTGAAATACAGGTCGGTTCCCATGACCAGATGCAGTGATTTTTGGGATTGAACCTGCGTGTTCAAATTACCATTGTAGGTTCTGAATTCCCGGTAAAACGGCGGTTGATAGTAAGTGCCTGCGGCCAAGCGATAACTTAAATTTCTGCGCACAACGCGGTTATTTTTAGCCATGTAAGCGCGTGGAAAATAACTGATTGAAGCCCTTGGGGTGAGGTAAAACTCTTGGTTTACGCTGGTGTAACTAGACCTTAGCCCTAAGGAAAAAGCCCATTTGGAAGTGCTTTCACGCAAGGTTTCGGATACCGTAATTTTCTGTTTTACCCCGTTTTGCTTAATTTTTTGCGTTAAGCTGATGCGTTCTTGAAAACGTTTTTTCGATTGGCTGTAATTCCATTGGAAATAACCGGTTGCTTTGTGGTTTAACAGGTTTAGGTTGCTTTTAATCGTTTCGAAAAGTTCTACCTCGTTGGGGGAGCCTTGTGGCACGCTGTAGCCAGCTGAATCAATCATTTTCCATTCGCTTAATACGTCGGTAAATTGGTCCAATTCGTAGCCCAGTCCCCATTTGATTTGCGATACAACAAAACGCGTTTGGTAAAAATCAAGGTAATCGGCTTTGAAAAAGTGGGAACCCTCGTGGTATGCATTAACAATTTGCGCATTGAGGCGGTTGCGAGCATGGTTAAGAAAGGTGCCAATCCCTAAAACCGCTATGGAATCCCCGTATTCTTCTTTGGATGGGTCGGTTTCCAGTTCGTTGATGTAGTATTGCCCTTGAATATCAAAGTATTCGCGTTCATCGGATTGAAATGCGGTCAGAAAAAAGTCAAGGTTGGTTTTTTGGTTAGGGGTGTAGTGCAGTTTGGTGCCCACCATACCGGTTTGGAAGCGGGTGCTTTCTTGTCCGTCGAAATAAATGCGGAAAGAATATGCTTCATTGGCCGTACCGAAATCCGTTTTGGAAGTTTGGGGAGCAAAGCGGTAATTATTGGACGAATAATGCGCTAAAAGCGACCACGTTAGTTTTGGATTTATGCTATAGGTTCCCAGGAATTGTCCATCACTGAACACAGGATTATAGGCGCCCTTGGTTGGAAGAGAGTTCAGCAGGTACCCATTCGCGCGGTATCTTGCTCCGGCGAGGTAGGTGAATTTCTTTCCTAATAAGCCTTCGACATGCCCTTCTTCACTGAGCAATCCTAAGGCAACGGATGTTCTGAATTCTGTTGGTTTTTTATACGAAATATCCAGCACCGAACTTAAGCGATCGCCGTATTGCGCATCGAATCCACCTGCGGAAAACTTAACGGATTCCACGAGGGCGGAATGGATAAAACTCATGCCTTCTTGTTGTCCAGAACGGGTAAGGAAAGGACGATACACCAGAAATCCATTAACGTATACAAGGTTTTCGTCGTAATTGCCTCCACGCACGTTGTAGTTCGAAGTGAGTTCGTTATTCGAGGTGGCGGGCTGAGTAAGGGTGAGGTACTTTTCCACCGAAATCATTTGCGATAGATCGATTTTAGGTAATTCAATCAAGTTGAAGGGGTCTTCTTTGATCCGTTGAACCACCACCGTCGAGAATTCCTTTAGGTTGATAACTACATCGGCTAGTTTTGGCTGAAATAAGCGGTTATCGATGTAATAATGCCGAATCAAGCTAATGGAATCCAGGGTATATTCTAGGTGAAGTGAATCGTTGTAGTTGGCCAAAATTTGATACCGGCCTTTACTATCGGTCAAAAAGGTGTTACTTCGATCGTTGAGAGCGGTAACTCGAACCCCGGCAAGTGGGTTCCTTTTTTGATCGAGGCAATACCCTTCCATCATAGGGCGTTGGGACAAAATGCTCCAGGAGAGGCTCAGAAGGAGTGTAAAGAATAGCAATCTCACAAGACAAAAGTAAACGAATTTTGTGCAGAAGTATTTGAAACCCTTCGTTAAAGGTAAAAAGGCTTTTGCTTCCGTTGAAAA
>JBJTXE010000319.1:0-2895 GCA_046082075.1 Bacteroidota bacterium | reverse complement strand
CGACGCGGCCACAGGATTAAGGGCAATCATCGCCGTTCATAGCACCGTGTTAGGACCAGCACTTGGGGGAACTCGGATGTGGATATATCAAAATGAGGCCGATGCCGTGCGTGACGTCTTGCGTTTGTCACGTGGGATGACCTATAAAAATGCCATTTCGAATCTAGCTTTGGGCGGTGGAAAAGCGGTGATTATTGGGGATTCGAGAACCATGAAATCGGAAGCTTTATTTCGAAGATTTGGTCAGTTTGTGGAATCACTTGGTGGAAAGTATATTACGGCTGAAGATGTTGGGATTAACCCCAACGATATGGTACATGTAAGTCAAGAAACCAAAAACGTGGTGGGTTTGCCTGGAAAAAGTGGCGATCCATCTCCAGTTACGGCCTATGGGGTTTATATGGGGATGAAAGCATGCGCAGCTGCGCAGACCGGAAGTGATTCGTTGAAGGATTTTAAAATTGCTGTTCAAGGGGTAGGTCATGTAGGACGCTATTTGGTACAGCACTTAGCCCGAGAAGGAGCGAGGATTTATGCCACCGATATTCATAAGGAAACATTGCAATCCGTAGTGAATGAATTTGGAGCAATAGCTGTTGAACCTCAAGATATTTACCAAGTTCCCATGGATATCTATGCTCCTTGTGCCTTGGGGGCAACCATCAACGACGAAACGTTGGCGCAAATGACTTGCAGCATTATTGCCGGGGCAGCGAACAATCAATTAGCGGAAGAAGAACGTCATGGACAAGCGTTGATGGATCGAGGGATAATTTACGCCCCTGATTTTGCAATTAATGCGGGTGGTGTTATTAATTGCTTTTCCGAAGTTTCAGGTCACAGCTTGGATTGGTCAAAACAAAAGGCAGAAGAAATTTATCAAACCGTTGCCGAAATCCTTCGGAGATCAGAGGAACTTAAAGTTCCTTCGTATAAAATTGCCAACCAAATGGCTGAGGAGCGGATCATGTTGAAAGGAAGATTGAATATAACGTAGTATTAAATGCTCAATCGTAGACATCTTAGAATTAAGGTATTGCAAATTTTATATTCGTTTTTTCAAGACGAACAACGAAAGGATTTAGCAAAACTTGACTCGGAATTAACCTTGTCCTTGGATCGGATGTACGACATGTACTTGTATTTGCTTTTGGCTTTTGAGCCCATGGTGCAGGCTGCCAACAATCGGATCGAAGATCGGAAGAAAAAACTCCGCCCAACCCCGGAAGATTTGAATCCGAATTTATCGTTTGTAGAAAATACCGTGTTCAGGCAATTAATGGATTCTAAATCGCTTCAATCATTGGCGAAACAACGCAAGTTAAGTTGGATAGGGGTGGAGTTCCGAGAAATGTTTAAGAAAATGTTCGCAGCAAGCACCGAAACCGAAGCATACCATTTATACCTCAAGGACTCTGAACGCAATTTCAATAAAGACCTCCAGTTTGCAGTGCAATACTTCAAAGAGTCCATTGCTAACAGTGAAATCCTTCAGTATTTCTTTGAAGAGCGCAGTATTTATTGGATGGACGATTTAGACTTGTGTTGCTCCATGGTGGTTAAATCTATTAAGTCCCTTGAAGACGGTGCAGAATTCATTCCTTTACCGCTATTTAAAGTCAACGACGATGAAGAGGCTTATGCACATGCTTTGCTAGCGAAGACCGTGAGCAATGATCAAGAATACGAAAAGTTGATTGCTGATACTGCCGCTAATTGGGAAACGGATAGAATTGCCAAAATGGATATGATTCTGTTGAAAATGGGGATTGCAGAATTGTTGAATTTCTCGAGTATTCCAACCACAGTGACCATGAACGAGTACATAGAAATTTCAAAATTTTATAGTACGCCGAAAAGCAATATCTTTATCAACGGAATTTTAGACCACCTTGTGATAAAGTTGAAAGAAGAAAAGAAGCTTGTGAAAACAGGTCGAGGATTATTAAACTAAACATATGAAACCATTATTAGTTACGATGTTATTGGCTTTATGTTTTGCCTGTGGAGGTAATAACGCGGTGAAAGTCGGTGAAATGACGACGATGGAAGTTAACGAAATTTACGATGCAGGTACCGTAGTCAAAGGAGAAGTGGTTAAGGCATCGTTCGTTGTTAAAAATACGGGGGATGCACCCTTGGTGATCAGTGAGGTAAGGCCTTCTTGTTCTTGCACCGTGGCCGACAAACCAAGTGAACCTATTGCTCCCGGTAAGAGCACCACCATTGTTGCAAAAGTGGAAACGGCGAACGTATCCGCCAAAAGCATTACGAAGTCTGTAACCTTAGTTACTAATACAGAGGGTTCAACAAAAGTGTTATCAATCATAGCTAAAATCAAATAAGTATGCAATCTGGAAATCCAATGAGTTCGTTGATCATGATCGTGCTGATGCTCGTCATCTTCTATTTTTTTATGATTCGACCCCAAGCAAAGAAACAGAAAGAACTCCGGAAGTTTCGCGAAGGATTAAAACCAGGGGATAAAGTAATTACCTCCGGGGGTATTCACGGAAAGATTTTAGAGATTACCGATTCAACCGTGTTGATTAACTCTGAAGGAAGTAAGATCCGTGTTGAAATTAGCCATGTGGTGCAAAGTCCCGAAGACGCTAGCAACGCTGTTCTTAAATAATTGCCATCATTTATGCTACGTTCGTTCATTCTATTAGGTCTTTCATCCTTGGTGCTGATTTCTTGCAAATCCAAGGTTTGCGAGTGCGCCGATGCCCATCTCAAAGCGGTAAAAGAAATTAACAATACGAATGACCCCGTCAAAAAAATTAAAATTCATGGAAAAAAAGAATATCAAGGAATTTTTGAAGAATGCAATCAATTGACCAAAAAAATGACCCCAGAAGAATTAAAGGCTTTTGAATCGGAATACGACCAGTG
>JBJTXE010000318.1:0-2343 GCA_046082075.1 Bacteroidota bacterium | reverse complement strand
TGCCAAACACGTTTCATCGTTTTCAACCTTGTAATCGCAGACGCCTGAAATTTCGGTTTGCGTGCTTGCACCTCCTAAGGTTTCATTATCGATGTTCTCACCAATGGCTGCTTTTACCAGATAGGAACCTGCCAAAAAGATGGTACCGGTTTTGTCCACGATCAAACTCTCGTCGGACATGATGGGTAAATAGGCTCCGCCGGCAACGCAACTTCCCATAACGGCGGCAATTTGTACGATTCCTTCAGAACTCATGACGGCGTTATTGCGGAAAATACGACCAAAATGTTCTTTATCCGGGAAAATTTCATCCTGCATGGGTAAATAAACGCCTGCTGAGTCGACCAAATAAATAATGGGCAATCGATTTTCCATGGCAATTTCCTGAGCACGTAGGTTTTTCTTACCCGTAATTGGAAACCATGCCCCTGCTTTAACGGTAGCATCGTTGGCTACCACAATGCATTGACGTCCGGCTACAAAACCAATAACCACCACCACTCCAGCTCCCGGACAACCTCCGTGTTCCTCGTACATGCCATAACCCGCGATGGCGCCCATTTCAAAGCGTTCAGAGGAGGGGTCTAACAACAAGTCAATGCGTTCACGTGCCGTGAGTTTGCCGGATTCGTGCAGTTTATCAATGCGTTTTTTTCCGCCTCCAAGGTAGATGTTCTCCAAGGTCTGTTCCAAATTCCGAATGCGTAACCGCATGCGATCTTCGTTAAAATTAAACTCCAATTCGCTGTTAGAAATACCCATATCCGATTTTTGAACAAAGATACGGATTGGGATTCAAAGATGGAATTACCTATCTTTACACCATGTGGAATACTCTTAAATCGGCGGCCAACTTAAAAGTTTATGTATTGATTTTCGGGTTTTTATTGTCCGGATTTGCCGCTCAGGCTTTTTGGCCAAATTCCCCTAAAGGATTGTTTGAATCCCTTCGATTCGTGCTCATCGGTTGCTTGTTTTTCATTGCCTTGATGCGAAAAAAAATGTCCTTGTGGATTTTTAGCGCCATGGTTCTCGGGATTGAGGTCGGGATGGACTTTCCAGCTTTTGCCTTAGAAATGGAACGCTTCGCTAAGATTTTTCTACGCTTGATTAAAACACTCGTGGCCCCATTGATTTTCGCCACCTTGGTTGTGGGTATTGCAGGTCACAGCAACCTGAAACAAGTGGGACGCATGGGCTTGAAAAGCATTTTGTATTTTGAAATTGTCACTACCGTTGCCTTATTTATCGGACTGTTAGCTATAAATGTTACCCAAGCGGGTAGGGGGGTTAATGTAGAAGTCAGCGAAAAAGCCAAAGAAAAATCGACCGAATTGTTAGCGCAACGTGCAGAGCACAAGGATCATTTTGTGGAAATTTTTCCAGAGAACATCGCAAAATCAATCGCTGAAAATTCGGTTTTACAAATCGTGGTTTTTTCCGTGATTTTTGCCATTGGCTTAGGCATGGTGAAACATGAACAGCATAAATTAACTATGCTACGTATGAATGAAAGTCTAGCCGAGGTCATGTTCAAATTCACGGATATTGTCATGTATTTGGCCCCTTTGGCCGTCTTTGGTGCTTTGGCAGCAACGGTTGCTAAATCCGGGGTGGAGGTATTGATGTCGCTGATGAAATTGGTGGGAACCTTGTACGCCGCATTGGTGGTTTTTATCCTTGGAGTATTGCTGCCCATTGCTTTACTTGCGAGAATTCCTGTCCGCAAATTTTTGGCCGCCGTTTCAGAACCGGTTACCTTGGCCTTTGCTACGGCAAGCAGCGAGGCAGCATTGCCCAAAGCCATGGAGAACATGGAGCGGTTTGGCGTTCCCAAACATATTGTGGGCTTTGTCATACCAACAGGCTATAGTTTCAACTTGGATGGGACAACGCTTTATCTTTCCTTGGCCTCCGTGTTTATTGCCCAAATGTCGGGCATTGATCTCAGCATTGGCGAGCAAATTTCCATCTGTTTGGTATTGATGTTAACCAGTAAGGGGGTCGCTGGGGTGCGTGGTGCATCGTTCGTCATTCTTGCGGGAACTGTGGCTTCGATGGGCTTAGACCCCGAAAAAGCAAGCGTAATTTTAGGCATTGATGCGGTGATGGACATGGCTCGCACCTCCGTCAACGTGCTAGGCAACTGCCTTGCCACGGCGGTGATTGCCCGTTCAGAAGGAGAATTAGAACACATAAAATCATGAAAACAATTAGAATTCTTTTATTATGCGGAATTTTCCCATGGTGTCTCATGGCCCAACCTTGTGTGGACCCCTCTTTGATTGATTCGATGGCCATTTGTCCGATGGTGTATAACCCCGTTTGCGGTTGCGATGGTGT
>JBJTXE010000317.1:0-5152 GCA_046082075.1 Bacteroidota bacterium | reverse complement strand
ATACGCTGAAAAGTTTGAAGGTATCGATCCTCTAAGTATGGCTTATGATCCAATTCATGAGATGTTCGTGAATGCAGAGAACTCCCTTAACGAAGATATCGCAACATACGAAGAATATCGAGGTATGATTGGAACAGGGATGTTCGATAAAGAAACCGAAGAATACCTGAAAGACCAATTGTTTTACAATTTGAATGTGGATTACGACGATCGATCCTTGATTGGAGACAATCCAGATGACTTTTCAGATAAATATTACGGCAATGGAAATGCCGAAGGTCCTGATGCCTTGCACGGAACCCATGTTGCAGGTATCGTAGGCGCTTTGCGCGCTAACGGTAAAGGGGGCGACGGCGTTGCCGATGCTGCTGTAATCATGTCGGTTCGTACGGTGCCAAACGGCGACGAACACGATAAGGACGTGGCTTTAGCTATTCGTTACGCGGTGGACAATGGGGCTAAAGTGATTAATATGTCGTTCGGCAAAAGCTTTTCCCCATACCAAGATCAGGTTCAGGAGGCCATTGCTTATGCAGCATCCAAGGATGTTCTAATGATTCATGCCGCCGGAAATGATGCGTCTGACATCGATTACACCGACAATTTCCCTAAGAAACCTTATTACAACCTCGAAGATTCTTTGAACCGTAAATTATTTTTAAACATTGGTGCCAATACCCGAAGCACTGGCGAACAATTGGTCGCTTCGTTTTCCAACTACGGCGTATCCGAAGTGGACGTTTTTGCACCGGGGTTTGAGATTTATAACAGCGTACCTCAAAGCGACTACAAAAATTTGCAAGGAACCTCCATGGCGGCGCCAATGGTTGCGGGTGTAGCAGCTCTCTTAAAATCACGCTTTCCTCAAGCGTCCATGTTGGAAATCAGCGATGCCATAACACGCACCGTTCAGAAATACGATGAACTTTCCGATAAGTGCAATACAGGGGGAGTGGTGAATGTTTATAATGCCGCAAAATACCTCCAGAACTTGTACAAATAGTATGAGATTCACGCTCTTAGCGGTATTATTTGGGTTTGGTTTTGCCTTTCATGCGCAGCAGAAAGCTCCAATTAGCGCGGCTCGAATTTCTTCAGAAGAACGATTGAATTCGCTGCTCGACGCTTGGCATAAAAACGCAACTTTAGCGCAATTCGAGGCTTACTTCGCTGCAACGACTGAGGATTTTGTGTTTTACGGAACAGCGCCTGCGGAAAAATGGGATAAGGCTGGTTTTATGGCCTTTTGCAAACCTTATTTCGACAGTGCAAAAACATGGAAGTTTGTTCCTAGTAATCGCGTTTGGTACTTTTCGGATAACGGAAAAACAGCATGGTTTGACGAAGATTTAGAGACTTGGATGTTGGATTGTCGAGGCAGCGGAGTTTGCACAAAAACGCGCAAAGGGTGGAAAATTGCCTATTATAACCTCAGCGTGGTTATTGAAAATGAAAAAATCAAAGAATTCATTGAGCTAAGGAAAAATTAAGTGACCCTTCGAGAACTGCAGGCCCTTTTTAACGACCAATTAAATCCATTATATCAAGCGGACGAGCTTGAGAACGTTTGGAGATGGTGGCTGTGTGAACGGTTGAATTGGACTCCCCTGCAGCTAACGCAAACCATGAACGACGTGTTAAATCCGGAGCAAATCCAACAACTTGAGTCGGATTTAATGCGTTTTTCAACAGGCGAGCCTTTGCAATACATCCTTGGAAACACTGAATTTTATTCCTTGAAATTGAAATGTTCCCCCAGTGCCCTGATTCCAAGACCAGAAACCGAAGAATTGGTGCATTGGATTTTGGAAGAAAACGACCATCGTTCTTGCTATTTTTTGGATATCGGAACAGGCACAGGTTGTATTCCCCTTGCTATTAAAAAGCAACGCCCATTATGGAACGTTTCCGCCTTAGATTGCTCGGAGGAGGCTCTTGCGTTAGCCCGTGAAAACGCTTTAATTCATTCCGTGGATTGCCGCTGGATCAACTACGACCTATTGAACGATTCTGAATTTCCCTTGGATGAACCCCTTACCATTCTTAGCTCGAATCCGCCCTATATTCCAATGAATGAAAAAGGGGAAATGGCCTCACGCGTTAAAGATTTTGAGCCCAATATTGCTTTGTTTGTACCGGATGACAACCCCCTGCTTTTTTATCGAAAAATCATCGAATTTAGCCTCAGGCATGGTGCTCCAAATGGTAAAGTATATGTAGAAATTCACGAGAATTTGTCGGGTGAAATAGTTGAATTGTTTCATCAATATGATTTTGCTAACATTGAGTTAAGGAAAGATTTACAAGGAAAGGAGCGCATGATTAGGGCACAAAGAGTATCTTTATCTTGTGAAACCTGAGGAAGCCCGAGAACGCATTGCCTTGCTTACCAAGGAAATTAACTACCACAACCGTTTGTACTATGTGGATGCTGCTCCTGAAATTTCCGACATAGCTTTTGATGCCTTGCTCAAAGAGCTTGAAAAGTTTGAAGAACAGTTTCCTGATTTTGCTTCAGATAACAGTCCAACCAAACGGGTAGGAGGGGATATTACCAAAAAATTTGAAACCGTTGCGCATGAATACCCCATGCTTTCGCTCGCAAACACTTACTCGGAAGAGGAAGTTCAAGAGTGGGTACAAAGAATTGCCAAAGCCGGCTTAGAAAACTTAACCTTTGTCTGCGAACTAAAATACGACGGGGTGGCCATAGGTTTACGTTATGAAAACGGTGAACTCATACGTGCAGTCACCCGGGGAGACGGAGAAAAGGGAGAAGATATTACGATGAACGTCCGTACGATTAGGACCGTCCCTTTGACGTTAACCGGAGATTTTCCGGATAAATTTGAAATTCGAGGTGAAGTTTTTATGCCCATCGAAGCGTTCAATAAGTTGAACGAAGAACGCGAAATGGCCGGCGAAGATCGTTTTGCTAATCCAAGGAATACGGCTGCAGGCACCCTGAAATTACAGGATTCTTCGATGGTGGCTAACCGTGGTTTAGATACCTATCTTTACGGTGTTTATGGCCAAGACCTTACGTTTTTGTCGCACTTCGATGCGGTAAAAGCCGCCTCAACTTGGGGTTTTAAAACGCCTCCCGAAAACCTAGGATACATAAGCTGTTGCGATTCAGTCGAAGGCGTCATGGATTTTATTCATTACTGGGACGAACAACGCACTTTTTTGCCCTTCGAAATTGATGGAATTGTCATTAAAGTAAACTCCTACGAACACCAACGTAAACTGGGTTTTACGGCCAAGTCGCCTCGTTGGGCAACCGCTTTCAAGTTCAAAGCCAAACAAGTGGTGACGGAATTGCTATCGGTTGATTTTCAGGTAGGAAGGACAGGAGCTTTAACGCCGGTGGCGAACCTTGCGCCAGTACAATTAGGCGGTACTACCGTTAAACGAGCCTCCTTACACAATGCCGACCAAATCGAGAAATTGGATTTGCATTTAGGAGATTTTGTGTTCGTAGAAAAAGGAGGCGAAATCATCCCGAAAATCGTGGGTCTAGATTTGAAGCAACGTCGCATCGGTGCACAGAAAATTCAGTTTTTGGAAAATTGCCCAGAATGTCATGCGGGGTTGGTTCGTAAAGAGGGAGAGGCCCAACATTTCTGCCCGAATGAACTCCATTGCGCACCACAAGTGGTTGGTAAAATACAGCACTTTGTAAGCCGAAAGGCCATGAACATTGATGGAATAGGGGAAGAAACGGTGGTGCAATTGTTTGAAGCAGGGCTCATCAAATCCGTCGCCGACCTGTATTCTTTGTCCTACGGTGCCTTGATTAACCTGGACCGTATGGCCGAAAAATCGGTGGAAAATTTACTGCATGGAATTCAGGAAAGTAAAAAAATCCCGTTTGAACGCGTCCTTTTTGCTTTAGGCATTCGATACGTCGGTGAGACGGTTGCAAAGCGCCTTGCTCAAGCATTTCAAACCATGGATGCCCTTATGAATGCTTCGCTCGAAGAACTCTTGGAGGTCAACGAAATCGGAGACCGCATCGCTCAGTCGGTTTTGGAGTTTTTCCATCAGGCAGATAACCGCAACACCGTCGAGGTACTGAGGAATCACGGACTTCTTTTTGAAATGGAACGAAAAGCCTTGCATTCCAATGTGCTGGAAGGAAAGTCCATCGTGGTAAGCGGTGTTTTTGACCGTGTTTCCCGGGAAGAAATCAAGGAGTTGATTGAACTAAATGGTGGAAAAAACGTGAGCTCTGTATCCTCGAAAACCGATTTTTTAGTGGCGGGGGAAGGCATGGGACCTTCGAAATTGAAAAAGGCAACCGATCTTGGTGTGCAGCTGATAAACGAACATGAATTTTTAACTTTGATTGGCTATGGGAAATAAAAGCCTTTGGGGAACGACAAAATCGTTGTTGGTCGTGTTAAACTATTCCAACGAAGCGCAATTGAAAGAATATCGAAAAGCGCTCGACCAAATTTTGGATAAAAGCCACGTTAAAAAGCTTACGATCATAGTCATTGTGCCCAAAGAGGTAGACAAAGCTACCTTGCTACCGCATTTCTTGATTTATTACCACAGTCCGAATGATTTTTCCTTTTGGGGCAAACTGAAAGACGTTTTATTGTTGCAAGAACTGGAGAAAAAATACGACATGTTGCTTTGGATAGGGTCCAATGAACATAAGCTCTATGAAACGGTGAATACTACGGAGTGTATCAAGAAAATCGCGGTAAATTGCTCCGATGCAGCATTTTTCGATATGGAAATCGCCACGCAAACAGAACAACCTGGCGTCCTACTCAATTATGTTATCAACACAATTAACAAAATAGAAATCTATGAATAATACCTTTACCGGAAGCGGTGTAGCCTTAGTGACTCCTTTTGATGCCAGCATGCAAGTGGACTTTGATGCCTTGAAGCAATTGGTGGAATTCCAGATGGACAACGGAACAGATTTCTTAGTGGTTCAAGGGACCACGGGTGAATCTCCCACCTTGAGCGCTGAGGAAAAACGTGCTATCTTGGACACTGTTTTAGAAACGAACAATGGAAAACTAAAAATCGTTTACGGTATGGGCGGAAACGATACCGCCGGAATCGCGGCCAAATTGGAAAAGGGTTTGCCAGGCGTTGACGGGATATTATCGGTTTCTCCTTACTACAA
>JBJTXE010000316.1:0-2791 GCA_046082075.1 Bacteroidota bacterium | reverse complement strand
CAACGTTTCATTGCGGATGACCAAATACGTTGGTTCAATGATCAAAATCTTATCGATGGAATCATAATTGATTTGCCCATCTTCCAATTTCACTAAGGGACCACTGTATTCGAAAGCCTTTCCTATATTGCGTTCGAGAATGGGGCTCTTTCGTACGGTATGAAACAGATAAGCCTTTACTTCAGGCGTTAACTCCCAATCTGCTTGACCGTTTACAATGCTTAGCCCAAAAACAGCAAGAAGAGTCCATACTATCTTAGGCACGTGGTATTTACTTATTTTGTTACCGTTAGAACTTGACCGTTTATGTAAACATAGTAAAGGCCTCTGGAAAGATTCGTTACATCAATGCTGTTCCAATAATTTCCGCTTAATACCGTTTGCCCAAGACTGTTCATTATCTGGTATTCAGCACCATTATTCAAACCTTCAACATGTATTTCGGTATTAACGGGGTTAGGGTAAACACCGTAGTGTACTTCTTGATGTTCGTTCAAGCCTACGAACGTAGTAGGTAGATCTTTACTTAATACCAGCGTGCTGCTGTTGGCAAATAACGGAGAATTGACGGTAACCGTCATGGTGATGAAAACAGGTAAATTACCAACGGTAAAATCGTAGTATTCGTAAACATCACGAATAAAAGTTACAGGGCTTCCAAAAACTGAAGCGTTAGCAGAATCTTTTAAGTGGAAACGCACAACATTGCTGTAAGTGTTATTACCAGGAAGCATTAAGGTACCCAATCCATCGACACTGGTCATCGATGCACCTGTCGCAGGAATCGTTCCTGTTGCCGTAGTGGTAACGTTTCCAGAAAAATTATCGCTCGTTGAATTACCTAGCGCGAACGGATAATTCATGATTAATTGATCGTTGGTGCTCCAAGCTGCAGTTACCACACCAAGCGCAGGCTCGTTGAATACGAATCCTTGAGAAGTTCGATCGTTGGCCGTGGATGAAAAGAAGGTAAGAAGCGTACCTCCAATATCATAAACTTTCGATGCGCCTGGGTAGGAAGCAAAATTAGGGTCCAAGGTAGCATCGTTGATTTGAACATCTTTCGTTACGCCAAAGATTCCAGCAATTTGGCTAAAATCCCAGGTAACATTATTCCCGATTGTTCCAGCAAGAATGTTGGCATTAGAATCGCAAATATGCAAGGAAACCAAATTTCCAATGGATGCTTCATTTCCTTGGTTAAAGGATTGCGAAAAAGCACAAAATGACAAAAAAGAAAAGAAAAAAGTAATGTTTTTCATGAGATTAAGTTTATTTCAAAGGTAATGAAAAAAGGACCACCTAGGTTATATTCCAAAAAGTTCGCGGTTTTTTAACAGTCTTTTATCTTCGGTATTGGTTTTACGAAGCCTTACTTTGGGATAGAAGGTTCTTTGGATCATTGGAAGCGTAAGTTTCAAGGTGCGTTCATTTCTCCTAACAGTAATTACAGCCTCCAATATTTCTTCTTTTTCAAAAAATTGTTCGGCTAATTCCTTGGAGAAATCTTGCTCGTTGAGTTGGAGCAAGACATCGTCCTCGCAAAGCCCTGCCATGTAGCCAGGCCCTCCGTCTGCCAACGAATGAACTACGAATTCTTGATCAACCACGATGCATCGAATGCCTGTTATACGAACGAATGCCGAATTCGCTGGACTAAGGTACATTTCCAGCGCGATTTCTTCCAGTGCTTGGCTAATTCCGGACTCATATCCGTTGGCTTGAAATACATAGCGATTGAAAAACGGTTCAAAATCGTAGGAACTTAATGTTTGAAGCAAGTTGGTAATGTTATCCTGGGTATAGCCTAAGTTGGCCTTTCCAAATTGATGGTACAGGTGCTTCATAAAGGTTGTTAAATCTACTTTATTGTTGGTGCTTTTTCGCAACTGTACATCGAGCATAAATGCAATAAGTGCCCCTTCGTTATAAATGGAGACTTTTCTTCCAGGAGTACCTCCGACATATCCATCGACCCAAGTGTCTACAGAGGAATCCGCAAGGGAAAAGGAATATCGTCCCGGATTATCCGTGTGACGCTGAATTAGTTCGGCTAAAATTTCCAAGTATTTTTCAGATGAGATAATTCCAGCTCTCAATAAGTAGAGGTCCCCGAGATAAGTTGTTACACCTTCATACATGTAGCCTAAGCGGGAATATGTTAAGATTTCATAGCGATAGGGTAAAAACTCTTGAGGACGAAGGGTTTTGATGTTCCAAACATGGTAAAGTTCATGCGATGCAACACTTAGCAGGCGAAAATAGTATTCCTCGGTAAATTCCTTGTTGGGTCCTAAAACAATAACCGTACTGTTCAAATGCTCAACGCCATGAAGGTAATTTTGGGAAGTTCCTATTAGCACAAAGTGAAATTCCTTCGTGGGGAAATCTGAAAAATCTTGGATTTGAAGCAAGGTAAAGGCTTTAAAATCAGCAATGAGCCTATCTTTAGGCATTTCGGGCATTGACCATAGATGTATGAAAAATGGAACGCCTTTTACTTTGTATTCAAGAGTTTCGACCTCGTCAGCGCACAGAATGGGATGGTCAAATAACTGGTCAAAATGTTCAAAATATAGCACATCAGATGCTGCGCTTGCTATACCTAATTTCTTCCATGGTGTCTCGAGGTTTAGAGTTATACCGCTAACGTTTTCATTAAGGTAAATCAATGAGTTAACAGGGTTTATTAAAAGTATATTTTCGTCAAAATAGGTGCTTCCTGCGTTGAGATCCTTGCCCATGTACAGATATGATACCGTGATGTTTTTCGCTCCGGAAGTTTCCACTC
>JBJTXE010000315.1:0-2185 GCA_046082075.1 Bacteroidota bacterium | reverse complement strand
CATCCACCAAAACTTTAACAATTTTACCACTCACTTCTGATTCAATTTCATTGAAGAGTTTCATTGCTTCAATGATGCAAATTTTATCGCCTTTTTTAATTTCAGAGCCCACTTCCACGAATGGCGCTTTATCTGGGCCAGTGGAGCGATAAAACGTTCCTATCATCGTGGATTTGACGGTTATAGTATTGGAGTTTTCCGCAACAACTTTTGCCGCCTGTTCGGCCTGAGGTTCATTTTGAACTGATGCTAAGGGTTGAGCAACAACGGGGGCTGGAATGGGCGCTGAGACCGGAGAATACGTCATGGGGACGCCCATATTTGGCCCTTTGATATTTATCTTAAAGCCGTCTTTTTCAATTTCCACTTTACCTAAGCCAAGCTTCGATACTAATTTGATTAGTTCTTTTATTTCTTCGTTATTCATAGTTCAAATTTAAGAATTATATGCCCATTTCAAATACACTGCTCCCCATGTAAATCCACCACCAAAAGCACTTAAAATAATATTATCTCCTTTTTTCAATTGCGCTTCGTAATCCCAGAGGCACAAAGGAAGGGTTCCTGCTGTAGTGTTGCCATAATTTTGAATGTTAATCATTACTTTATCCTTGGTGATTCCCATTCTATCGGCCGTAGCATCAATGATTCTAAGGTTGGCTTGGTGAGGCACTAGCCAAGCAATGTCCTCTGCGGTTAACTGATTCTTTTCCATAATCTCAGCGGAAACTTCCGCCATGTTGGTCACCGCAAACTTGAACACTTGTTTTCCTTCTTGTTTCACATAATGCATGCGATTTTCAACGGTCTCAATACTTGCCGGACTCGCCGAACCTCCTGCGGGCTGCACCAAATAATGACGTCCGGCCCCATCGCTTCGTAAAATAAAATCTTGTACACCAAGCCCCTCTTCATTGGGTTCTAAAAGGACGGCTCCTCCTCCGTCGCCGAAAATTACGCAGGTGGTTCTGTCTTGATAGTCAAGAATTGAGGTCATTTTATCTACCCCAACCACGACAACTTTTTTATAGCGACCCGTTTCGATGAATTGCGCCCCCGTGGACAAAGCATAAATAAAACCAGAACAAGCGGCATTTAGATCATATGCCCAAGCATTGGTCATCCCTGCCTTGTCGCATAAAACATTGGCGGTCGAAGGAAACGGATAATCGGGCGTTACCGTTGCGAGTATTACTAATTCAACCTCCAGGGGGTTCGTATTGGTTTTTTTCAACAACCTTTCAACGGCTTGAAGTGCGATATCAGAAGAAGCTCCATCGCGCATGATTCTACGTTCCTTAATCCCTGTTCGTGTGGTTATCCATTCATCGGACGTGTCCACCATCTTGGCTAAATCATCGTTGCTCAGTATGTCTTCCGGCACAAAACCATTGACTCCGGTAATTGCCGCATGAATCTTTTTCATTCTTTTATCGCATTAGTAATTCGCTCAGACAAACCATGCGTTGCCACTTGAAAAGCGTGCATTAGCATGGCGTATACTGCGTTTTCATTGGAGGAACCATGGCCAATAATGGCATTTCCTTTAACCCCAAGAATGGGGGTTCCACCATAATTTTCATAATTGAACAAGTCAAAATATTCGTCTTGGATTCCTCGTTTTTTTAACAAGGAATAGAAGCCTTCTGCTTGCTTTAGGATGATGTTCCCTGTAAAACCGTCGCACACCAATACATCGACCTCGTTCGAAAAAAAGTCTCGGCCTTCAATGTTTCCAATGAAATTAATGTTGGGTAATTCTTTTAAGGCCTTGAACGTGGCCTGCGAAACCAAATTTCCTTTCGACTCTTCTTTCCCTATATTCACGAGACCCACTCGAGGTGAAGTTACCCCTAGAATTGTTTCTGCGTAAACGCTTCCTAATTCAGCGAATTGAGTTAATACATCCACTCTACAATCGGCATTAGAACCCACATCCAAAAGAACTGTTTGCTTACCGTTAATACAAGGTATAAGCGTCGAGATACAGGGCCTTATAATACCAGGAATAGTATTTAGCTTATAAATAGCCCCCACCATCATCGCGCCGGTATTACCGGTACTCGCAAAGGCATCAATTTTACCGTCTCGCAAATAATTTAATCCAACGGACATGCTCGAATTCGGCTTTTGCTTCAGTGCCTGAATGGGATGGTCTTCCATCGAGATTGCCTCTTTGCAATCC
>JBJTXE010000314.1:0-2121 GCA_046082075.1 Bacteroidota bacterium | reverse complement strand
ATTCCCCCGTCCATGGCTGCTCCGTTATATACGCCGCTGAACTGTAGATCGCTGTCGAAAAATACGGTCGAAAACGAGTAATTGTAAAAAGCATTCACTGCAAAATAATCCTTTTCCGGAGTGGATTGAATGAAAAAGGGGTATTGTTTTCCCGTATGCATCACGTGCTTCAACAACAAATCGTCCACGTTGGTGGAGATGCTCAAGGCCCCAACCTTGACCACGGTATCCAAAGCTTGACTCACCTGGTGAATGACCGTCATTTGGGAAGATAATGGAGAACTCATGAGGTACAAATCCGTACTGTTGTAATAGGCATGTAAGGGATAGCTCACCTCTTCCAAGCTGGAAATTTGCTGAACCTGCCGGTTCGTTTCATCGATGCGTAAAATTCGCGTATCCAAGGCGATGGGATCCATGCATACCAAATACAGCTGCTGGTTAATGTTCAACAGCGATGGAACGGCATTCACATACTGCTCGGGCAATTCCAAATTCCATTCGAAATTACCGTCCTTGTCCATTTTCATCAAATGGATGCGCCAGCCGTCGTAGGCACTCAGCACCATATACCCGTTATCCACCGTTGCTTTGGTCATGGAAAGCGGCGAAAACGAACGGTTTCCGTTTTGATCGTCGTAAATTTTCACAAAGGGCAGCGAGCTTTTATCGGGTTTTTCACACGAAAACAAGCCCAAAACCACGCCCAATATCAACATCAAAATACTACGTTTCATCACCATTTTTTATGTAAAGGAACCATAACTGTTGCTAAAATATTCAAGCTCAATAAATTGAATTTATCTTGGACGTCTAAATACTCGGTAGCCATTCCCGTGTAATCTGCGTAGCGGTTGAATTCGTTGATGCTGGTCCGCAAGTTATAGCTTAAGGTACCCGATAAACTGAAGGCCACATGTTCGCGGTAATAGGAAATCCCGCCTCCACCAAGCACCGCCACATTGAAGCGGTTCAGGTGCGGGGTGAATTCAGCCACCGAAGAAGACGTTGCGGTTTTACGGTCCACTTCGTTGTCGATGTAATTGTCCGAAAACACTTGTTTACTGGCAAAATAGGCAATGTCCGCAGAAATTCCAGCCTGCAAAAAGGGAGAAAAGCGCAAACGCGAAAAATCACAGCGCAGCAAGACCGGAATCCGCACACTGGAAATCTTTTGGCGGTGCAGGAATTCTTTGTATACCTCCCCTCCCATAATGGTGTCCGACCAATGGTAACTGTTCATGTAGCTGTACCGTTGGGTTTGGAAACAAGGTTGGGTAATCACGGAAAATTGAGGTGTGAAAGCAAAGGATGCATGCAAACCATAGACTCCACCCCCGTTTTGGAACAAGTTACCGTATTGTTTATCGTAATCCTCTTTGGCCGATTGGGGAGTCGGTTCCAACAAACTAAAGCGCTCGTCCACCACCGGCTGCGTGAATCCCATTCCGATATTGATGCCAAAGAAATAGCGGTCTTTTCGGTACTGATGCTTTTTACTTTGCGCATAAAAACCTTGCGTCAAGCATATCACTGCTAAAAGTCCCCAAAAATTCCTCATTTCGCCAAAATTACTTTACGGGTGATTACAGCATCGTTCGCGAACAGTCGCACCAAATAGGTTCCGCTGATGACTTGCCCAAAATCGAACATGACGCTGTGCGAGCCGGGACCTGAAGGTGGATTATCGATTTCGCCCAACGAACGACCGGTTAAATCGTACAAAGCGATTCGAATTTCAGCGGCTTCTTTTAAGGTATAATCGATGTAAATCTCTTGGTTGGTAGGATTCGGGTAGCAATTCATCGCGAAGCGGTCTTGGAAGAGTTCGCTTGTACTAAGCGGCTTGCACCGCACGTAATCGATGCGCGAATCCACAAAATTCTCAAAATGAACCTCTTGCAAGGCTTGATCCGGCGCATCGAACCAATCTTTGACCACCGAAGTAAAGACCTGGCGGTAATCGAATTCCAGTGGAATGTTGCCATTGACCAAATTGCTCAAGTCCGGATTCACGCCATACACCCCGGGATTAATGCACGTGCCGAAAACCATCATCGGTGCGGCATTTCCGTGATCTGTTCCATAGCTGGCATTGGAAGCGACCCTTCGACCGAATTC
>JBJTXE010000313.1:0-3477 GCA_046082075.1 Bacteroidota bacterium | reverse complement strand
CCACCCGGGAATTTAGTAAATTCCGATCCCCCCCTTCGCTCCTTAGACAGAAGCACCTCATCCTTTTCATTGTGAATTATAGCATATACCCGAAGGTTAAACCGCTTGATCTGCGTCACAGAAATTTAAATTGCTTGCCGGGATAAACTGCTTCATCTCCGAGTTCTTCCTCAATACGAAGAAGTTGGTTGTATTTGGCCATTCGGTCGCTACGTGAAGCAGAACCTGTTTTTATTTGGCCTGTATTCAGGGCAACCGCTAAATCCGCGATGGTGTGGTCTTCCGTTTCTCCAGAACGGTGGCTCATTACGGAAGTATAGGCATGGGATGTTGCCATTTTTACGGCATCGATGGTTTCGCTTAGCGAACCAATTTGGTTAACCTTCACCAAAATGGAATTGGCAATTCCCTCTTTAATCCCTCGGCTAAGGCGATCGGTATTCGTTACGAATAAATCGTCCCCCACCAATTGGGTAGTTTTCCCCAGAGAATCGGTAGCTAATTTCCATCCGGCCCAATCGTCCTCGGCCAAGCCATCTTCGATGGAAATTATGGGGTATTTTTTCCGCCATTCGCTCCAGAAACTCACCATTTCCGAAGATGAGAGTGACTCTCCTGTAGATTCTAATTCATAACGTCCTGTCGAAGCATTGTAAAACTCCGTTGCTGCAGCATCCAAGGCAATGTATAAATCCTCGCCGGGTCTAAATCCTGCTTTTTCAATGGCCTCAACCACTACTTGAAGAGCTTCCTCATTGGAATTAAGGTTAGGAGCAAATCCCCCTTCATCCCCGACGTTGGTCGACATTCCTTTTTTCTTCAATACCGCTTTTAAATGATGAAAGACTTCAGTACCCCAGCGCAATCCCTCCGAAAAAGAAGTTGCACCAAAAGGCATTACCATGAACTCTTGGATGTCAATTTTATTGTCGGCGTGAGACCCTCCGTTAAGAATATTCATCATCGGTACGGGCATAGTAACAGCTCCTACTCCACCCACGTAGCGGTATAGGCTCAAGTCAGCTTCAATCGCTGCTGCTTTTGCGACCGCCAAAGACGTACCGAGAATTGCGTTGGCCCCCAACTTGGCCTTATTGTGTGTGCCATCCAACCCAAGCAAAATTCTGTCAATAGCTTTTTGCTGAAAAATGTCCTGGCCTTGTAAGGCTTCGTTAATCACGGTATTAACATGATTCACCGCATTTAACACCCCTTTGCCCAAATACTTTGAGGGGTCCATATCCCTCAATTCTACGGCTTCATGCGCTCCAGTTGAAGCGCCGGATGGCACGGCTGCTCTGCCTAAAACTCCGCTTCCTGTAATAACATCCACCTCTATCGTTGGGTTCCCTCGAGAATCTAGAATTTGACGGGCAAAAACACTTGCAATATAACTCATGGTATTAATTTAAAGATGCAACAAATTGATCGAATAAATAGCGTGAATCGTGAGGTCCTGCAGAAGCCTCTGGATGATATTGAACCGAAAATACGGGTTTGTTTTTAAGTGCGATGCCGGCTACTGTTTGATCATTCAAATGAACATGGGTAATCTCAACACTATCTTGTTGTTCTATGCTATTTCTTGTGATAACAAATCCATGGTTTTGCGAGGTAATTTCACCTTTACCCGTTTTAAGATTCATCACCGGATGGTTAATACCTCGATGTCCGTTGAACATTTTTTCAGTAGTAAGTCCTTGACTTAATCCCAGGATTTGATGTCCAAGACAAATACCAAACACTGGGCGGTTAAGGCTAACAATGTCCCGCACTAATTGAATACTGTAGGGCATGGCCGAAGGATCACCAGGACCATTGGAAAGCATATAGCCATCTGGTTTAAAGACTTCTATCTCCTCAAGCGCAGCATTAAGCGGAAAAACTCTAACATGACAACCTCGATCAGTTAGGCAGCGGATGATATTTTGTTTTACTCCAAAATCCAGTAGGGCTACTCGTTTTGTCGCTGAGCCATTCTCTGGAAAAATATCATAAACCTCTTTCGTTGCCACATGCGAGGAGAGCTCCAATCCGTTCATATCCGGTGTTTGGGCGAGTAAATTTTTTAATACGTCAATATCCTCGATTTCGGAGGAAATGATCGCATTCATAGCTCCTTTACTACGAATATGTCGAACCAGTGCACGAGTATCTACATCCGCGATTCCTACTTTGTTTTCACGCACTAATATGTCTTGTAACGATAGGTTAGCTGAGGATCGGGAAAACCCTTGAGAAAACTTTTTAATCACGATACCTGAAACCATGATGTTGGAGGATTCTACTTCAAGTTCATGCGTCCCGTAATTGCCAATATGTGCATTGGTCATTACCAACAGCTGTCCAACATAGGAAGGATCAGTAAATACTTCTTGGTATCCGGTCATCCCAGTATTAAAGGCAATTTCACCAGATACTGTTCCTTCGGCGCCTATGGCGGAACCGTGAAATACTGTACCATCAGCAAGGAGTAAAACGGCTTTATTCAAATTAGACATATAAAGTTTTCACAAAAGTAAGCGCTTCGTCCTTTGATAATTCCTTTAAACAAAAAAAAGACGACCAAAGGCCGTCTTTTTTATCAACAAAATGAATTACTAAGCTTCTTTTGAAGGGTCTTCTTCGGAGGCTTCGGATGTTTCATCATTAGCCTCTGAATTCTCAGCTTCCGAAGTTTCTTCTGCCGCTGGAGTTTCTTCAACAACTGCCGTTTCTTCTGCCGCTGGAGTTTCTTCAACAACTGCCGTTTCTTCTGCCACTGGAGCTTCTTCAACAACTGGCATTTCTTCTGCCGCTGGAGTTTCTTCAACAACTGCCGTTTCTTCTGCCACTGGAGCCTCTTCAGCAACTGGCGCCGATTCAATTTCTGCTGAAGTTGATTCCACCACTACTGCCTCTTCTGCGGTATCTTTGGATGAATCCACCGAATTAGACGATTTTGCACTTCCGCCTCTACGAGAACGACGCGTCGTCTTTTTGTTTTCTTCTTTAGAATATAAGGTGTTAAAATCCACTAATTCAATCATGCACGTCTCGGCATTATCTCCTAAACGATATCCTGTACGGATGATTCTTGTGTAGCCTCCATTACGCTCAGCAATCTTGGGTGCAACAGCTCGGAATAGTTCAGAAACGATGTCTTTGTTCTGCAAATAAGAGAAAACAACCCTTCGCGAGTGGGTAGAATCGGTTTTTGATTTGGTCAATAACGGTTCAACAAAAACGCGTAACGCTTTTGCTTTGGCAACCGTTGTAGTGATGCGCTTGTGTTGAATAAGCGAGCATGCCATGTTAGAAATCATGGCTTTTCTGTGCGCCGATTTCCGTCCTAAATGGTTTAATTTATTACCGTGTCTCATGTCTTAAGTCTTTTAACGACTAATCTTTGTCTAATTTATACTTTGCAACGTTCATCCCGAAGGTAAGGTTTTTGCTATCTACTAAATCCTCCAATTCGGTCAATGACTTTTTACC
>JBJTXE010000312.1:0-4414 GCA_046082075.1 Bacteroidota bacterium | reverse complement strand
AAACTTTCAAGAGGATTTGTACCTGAAATACCAAAATAAATATAAGGAGGTTAAGAATTAAAACGGTAAATCGTCCGAGTCATCACTCGTTGTTTCCAAAGGGCTTCCTCCTCCGGTTGGGATACCGAAATCTTCAGGAGCCGGTGGGGCAGGAGCGTTACTCGCACGTTCAATTCTCCAAGCTTCCAAGGAAGTAAAATACTTAATTTCTCCCTGTGGACTGGTCCACTCACGTCCGCGAATATTAAAGGATACATCCACTTGATCATTCAATTGAAAGGAATCTAAAATAGCGCATTTATCCTGAGTGGATTGGAATAAGATGTCTTGTGGATAGTTTCCATTGCTGCTATCGGTTACAACGAATTCTCTTTTCGAAAATTTATCAGAAACTTGAACCGTTGGATTTATGACCTTAATTCGTACATTTTTTAGTTGAAATTGACTCATTTTATTTTAATTAATCGTTAAAGCTTAGTAAAGTTAACCAAGCTTCTTTAATCAGATGCTTGTTTAATAAATCTTTTGCCTTTTGGTGCAAAGTTTCTTCAAGTTTTTCAGGAGTCCCCGCGTGGGAAATAAATACATCACTCAATTCAAGCAGTTTATATTCGTTCACTTCTGTCTCATCGGGAAGCGCCTCAATTCCTGCTAACCGCGCTAAATCTTGAACATGGAGAATTTTACTTTTCAAAATATCTGGAGGAAGGGCATCGAATCCAATACCGCAGGTCGTAATCGGTTTTTTGATCTCAAATAAATTAGCGGCATTCGCACGGCAATACCAATCACCGCCCATACGCGAAACCAAATCAACTTTTAAAGTGTCAATCATACCTTCGGTATTAAGTATCGATTCTTCAAGGTGGATTTTAACAACCTCGCAGATAATTAAATTACCTGCTCCTCCTTCCGTTCCAAGCTCAATCACCTGATTTACTTTACATTCGAATTGAACCGGTGATTCTTGCACCCTAAATGGTCGAATCAGGTGTGATGGAACGGGTGTTAATCCTGATTTCTCAAATTCACTGATCCCTTTTGCATAGGGTGAACTGGCCAAGCTTACCGATTCCGCAATTTCGAAATTAACCACATTAATCACTACTTCGGGTATTTCCTTAACGTTATAATACGTGTCCTTTAAGGTGTTAGATCGTCCAGATCGCGCTGGAGAAAAAATGAGAATCGGTGGGTTCGCACTGAATACGTTAAAAAAACTAAAAGGAGCCAAATTTGGATAACCTTCCGCATCAATGGTCGAGGCTAGAGCAATGGGCCTTGGCCCAATGGATCCCAGAAGATATTGGTGCAAGCGCTGAACGGAAATGTCCTTCGGGAGGATTTCTAACATATTCTCAAAGGTAGCAATCTTCGTTTTTGATAATTTAATACGTATGCGATTCTTATTAACAATGCACGGATTTTAATTTTACTTTTGTAGTTATGAAGCTTCTATGGTCTTTATGGTTTTGCTTTGCTGCCTATAACACGGTTCATGCGCAAAATGCGAAGGATAAAGATGGAAAGAAACATGGGACTTGGGTGATTCGCGGGAAGGATAAGCCAAACCAAGGTTATGCTGAGGATGACGTGGTTGAGAAAGGCACGTATTCTCATGGCCGAAAAACGGGAACTTGGCTCAAATTTCATAAGGATGGTAAAACCGTAAAATTGAAAGGTAATTACGAAAACAACCGACCAAGCGGCAATTATACGCGTTATTATTCCAACGGAAACATCAAGGAATCTGGTTATTTTAGCGAGGAGAAACAACAGGGAACCCTAACGAAATATTATAAAAATGGTCAAATCTCCTATCAAGCAGATTACGGAGAGCAAGGCAAGGAGTCAGGAACCGTAAAACACTATTTTGAGAATGGACTTATTCAAGCGGAATATAATCTTAAAGAGGGAAAGTTGAATGGAATATACAAACAGTTCAATGAGGACGGCTCCGTGAAATTCTCTTACCGAATGAGTGATGGCAAAGTTTCTGAAACGATCAAAGTCACCAACTCAAAAAATGGGGATGATTTTTCACCCAACGATTCCAATGAAAAGCCCCCGGTAGTAAAAAATCCAATTACTAAGGGAGTTACATTCTTTCCAGAGGGCTACAATAAAGTATACAACGAAAACGATGAAATTTGGTTGGACGGCAACTTTAAAGAGGGGCAATTGTACGATGGTAAAGTTTATATTTATTCCTCTAACGGTTTACTCAAGCAAATTAAAGTTTTTAAAGAAGGTAAGTTTCATTCAATCGGACAAAATTAAGGCACATGAAAGTATATGTTTTTCCAGGACAAGGCGCCCAATTCAGCGGTATGGGTAAAGAGCTATATGATAATAATCTGAAAGCTAAAGAGCGTTTTCATCAAGCCAATGAAATTTTAGGGTTTGATATTTCCAAAATCATGTTTGAAGGTTCTGAGGATGAATTAAAACAAACTAAAGTCACACAGCCGGCTATTTTTTTGCATTCAACAATTCTTGCAGAAGCATTAGGTCACCAATTCCAACCAGATGCTGCTGCAGGACATTCCTTAGGCGAGTTTTCGGCCTTGGTAGCTACAGGATGTTTAAGCTTTGAAGACGGATTAAAATTGGTCAGCGCAAGAGCCATGGCAATGCAAAAAGCATGTGAAATAACCCCTTCTACCATGGCAGCAATTTTGGGATTAGAAGACCATGTCGTGGAGCAAATATGTTCGATCATTCAAGGCGTAGTGGTGCCCGCAAATTATAATTGTCCCGGACAATTAGTTATTTCTGGAAGCGTTCCTGCAGTGGAAGAAGCCTGTTCAAAATTGACAGAAGCAGGGGCTAAACGTGCCTTAATATTGCAAGTTGGAGGAGCCTTTCACTCACCGCTTATGGAGCCAGCACGAGAAGAGCTGGCTCGGGCTATCGAGCAGACGGATTTTTATACCCCGAAATGCGCCATTTTTCAAAATGTAAATGCCCAAGCAGTAACTGACCCGTCCACCATTAAATTGAATTTATTAGCCCAATTGACTGCTCCTGTAAAATGGACACAAACTATGCAAGCCATGCATGAAATAGGAATATCAGAGGTGGTTGAAGTGGGTCCCGGGAAAGTGTTACAAGGACTTTTTAAAAAGATTAACCGCGAAATAGTTACTTCTTCCGCGGAAATAGGTTAGTATCAAGGTTGATTTGCGTTCCTTGAACGTTAACCATAAAATAAAACGTATGAAATACCTTTTACTGTCGGCAAGCTTGTTAGTATCTTTTTTAGCGGTTCACGCACAATCCGTTACGGGGGATGCGCTCGGAACGGTCATCGATTCTGATACTAAACAACCCATGGAATTCGTCAGGGCCATTATCAAAGATCAAGGTAAGAAATATCAAGCGTTAACCGATAAAGACGGTCGATTCAGGATTTCTGCCATTCCCGCTGGCACCTACGAACTTTTTCTTGTATTTGGCCCAGATACTTCTAAAAAGTATTCCGTTGAGGTTCCGATTGAGTCGTATGCTAACATCGGAACGGTTGAATTTAAACCTTTTGGTGTAAGCAAGGACGAGGTGGTTGTAAAAGAAAGGCTCAGACTGCGTATGGGAGAGCTTCCAATGCCCGAATTAACCCATAAAGAGATAGAACATAATCCGAACAAATTCAGCATAGCTACCATGGCAACACAACTTTCATCCGAGGTAAAAATGGATGAGGACGGTCAATTAATGTTTCGTGGAGCGCGTAAAGGAGATATGATTTATGTGGTTGATGGGGTTAAACTTCCTGAGGTTTACAATGTGCCAAGCTGCGCTATTAATCGAATGATGGTATATACCGGCGGACTTCCTGCCAAATATGGAGATACCTTGGGTGGAGCAATTGTTGTAGAAACCTACGGTTATTTCGATCTTTTGAGGGAGCGTAACTAGTATTCCACTTTCCACAAAAACAAGCCCTGGGCAGGGACCGATTCTGAAGCTTCGCTTCTGTTCTTTTGAGCGAGAATGTGCATTAATTCGTCAGGGTTAATTTTTCCTAATCCAATATCCACGAACGTGCCTACCATGGCCCTCACCATGTTGCGTAAAAAACGGTTAGCACAAACGGTGTATATGTACTCTTGTTCTGTCTCCTCCCATCCGATTTCGTATACTTCACAAAGCGTAGTTTTCACGTCTGAATCGTGCTTGGCAAAGGAGGCAAAATCATGTATTCCAAGGAGAAGATTCGATGCTTCATTCATTGCTTCGAGGTTCATTGGACGCTCAAAAACCCAACGTAAAGGGTGCGAAAAAGCATCTTTATCTTTGCGAATAAAATACTTGTATGTCCTGCGCTTGGCATCAAACCGTGCGTGCAATTCACGAAAAAAAACCGATTGAATCACAATATCATTCGGAAGCATCTTGTTTAACTTGTACTTGA
>JBJTXE010000311.1:0-4956 GCA_046082075.1 Bacteroidota bacterium | reverse complement strand
TCTTATTTTTACCCAAAGGCGCGTCAAAACCAATTGATTCTCAAGGTTTCCTTGTTGTTTTAAGGTGGAGCAACTTGCTTCCCATATTGTACAGTGGTTGACTGCCTATTGCCGTGAGGCCCAACAAGCTGGTTTTATTGTTGGCATTTCAGGAGGTGTTGATTCGGCGGTAACCTCTACGCTCTGTGCAAAAACGGGCCTTAAAACAATAGTGTTGAGCATGCCAATTCATCAGCAACCAGAACAATTGTTGCGTGCCCGAAATCACATGGATTGGCTCCAAGCAAATTTTTCCAATGTTCAACCGATGGAGATGGATTTGACGGCGGCATTTGAATCGTTAAGAGCTACTTTTCCATTAGCTGTGGGCTCTCATGAGTTGAGCATGGCGAATACCCGTTCACGTTTGCGTATGACCACCTTGTATGCAGTAGGACAAACTCACCGTTGTTTGGTGGCAGGAACCGGCAATAAAATTGAAGATTTTGGGGTAGGATTTTATACTAAATACGGTGACGGCGGGGTGGATTTGAGTCCGATTGCCGACTTGACAAAGACCGAGGTTTGGAATCTATCGAAATACTTGGGGATTTCGCAGGAAATAACTTCCGCCGAGCCTACCGATGGGTTATGGGGTGAGGACCGGACGGATGAGGACCAATTAGGGGCTACGTATCCCGAATTGGAATGGGCCATGGAGTTCAAGAGTGATGAAAGCAGTTTAACAGCACGTCAGCATGAGGTTTTGGCCATATATAGACGATTTAACCAGATTAACCGTCACAAAATGGAACCCATTCCCGTCTGTAAGATTCCTAAGGAATTAAGAGCTTAAAGCGATTCTGGGGCTAAACGAAAGGTAGCGCCATGAATGGTTTCGTCTAGCTGGATTTGACAACCTAGTCGGCTGTTGGATTTTACAAAAAACGCTTGGTCTAACATGTCCAATTCAGCGTCGCTTTGTTCAGGCAATGAGGTTTCTGACTCTAAATAAACTTGACACGTAGCGCACATAGCCATTCCACCGCACTCGCCCAAAACGGGCAGTTCGTACACTTTGCACAATTCCATGAGGTTCATGTTCATGTCGGTTGGACCCGTTAGGGTATGGATTTGTCCTTCCCGGTCGATGATGTTCAGGGTAATTTCGTTCATGTTAGTTAAAAATTCGAAGGGAGTTTGCTCCGTTGTATTGGGTGGCGTATTGCCTTAAACCGAATTCGCTGTTGGAAATCGGTGATCCGTCATACAAGGAAAATGTTGCCGTATTGCAGGAATCGATTAACTCCAAAAAATTATTGGGATTTGGGTACAAAGGCAGGGGACAGGTGCCTTCCACATCTTTGGGAGAATGACGGTCAAATGCTACGAATTCGTCCAAGGATTTCCGGTAGACGATTATACCTTTCGAACCAGCATTCACATAAGCATAACCGCTAACACCTTGAAGGGAATAGTAGCTGGGAAGTCCTAAATCAATGGTGATATCTACGGGGATATTGGGTACCGGATTCTGGTTGTTTTTATGGCACGAGACTAAAAACACCAAGGTAACCAAAAAAATAAGCGTTCGTTGAAGCATACGTACAAAGGTAAAATAAATGATCAAATGTTTTAAGGCCTGCTGTTATTCCATGCTCATTGCGTTGCTCATATTAGCATCTTGCAAAAGCAGTAGCAATGCGGGCTCTGAAAAACACCGTGCTGCAGAATTCAGGAAATACGAAAAAGAGCAGAAAAAAAAACGAAAAGCTCGAAAGAAGGCCTTTAAAAGGCACCGTAAAAACCAATCCAAACCGATGCGCAAGCAAATGAAAAAAGATCTGAAGAAACTGCGAAGGGATAGAAAGAGGAATAGTAGAAAGTACGGTTAATGACTTATTCCGCAAGTTTTTCCCATTCAACCATAAGGCGTTCAAGGTTGGATGTTAAATTTTGGTACTCGTTGAGCAGAGAAGGGTAGTTTTCTGCTTCGTAACTCGTTTTCGCGATTTGATTTTCTACGTTTTTAATTTTCGTTTCCGTTTCGCTGATTTGCTGCTCGGTTTTTTGGAGTTTTCTCTCGCGCTCTCGGTCCACTTTTGGAGCACTGGGAGTTGCCGCCGTTTTTGCCTCAGATACAGGTTTTTTAACGGATTCTTTCACTTCGCTCGGTGCCTTGTATTTCAGGTATTCGTCCAGTTCAAAATGGTGAATTTTTAATCCTTGGTTCTCAATGTCCCAAATGCGGTTGGTTAGACCTGAAAGAAATTCACGGTCGTGGGAAACTATCAAGAAGGTCCCTTCATAATTCACCAGAGCATTCTTAAGAATTTCTTTAGAGGGGATATCTAAATGGTTGGTAGGCTCATCCAAGATTAAAAAATTGGAGGGGCTTAACAGCATTTGACATAGGGCCAAACGCGTACGTTCTCCTCCTGACAATACCCCGACTTTTTTGTGAATATCCTCACCGCTAAAGAGAAAAGTACCTAGTAGGCTTCTCATTTGCAAGCGAATTTCGCCTTTGGCTACATGATCCACCGTTTCGAAAATGGTTCTATTCGGGTCGAGTGTTTCGGCTTGATCTTGTGCAAAATAGCCGATACCCACGTTGTGACCATATTCCACCGTTCCATCGTATTCGATTTGGTTCATGATGACTTTGAGTAAACTGGATTTACCAACACCGTTGGGGCCTAAAAGGGCGATTTTTTCACCGCGTCCCACGGAAATTGACACAGAATGAAACAAGGGTCGATCATAGGCTTTACCAACACCTTCCATATTGAGCACCCATTTTCCGGGTTGTACGCTCAAGGGGAAACGCACCCGCATACCTGCATAGCTGTCGTTTTCTATTTCAATGCGCTCGGTTTTGTCCAGTTTTTTAATCAAAGATTGAGCGAAAGCCGCTTTGGATTGCTTGGCCCTGAATTTTTCGATTAGCATTTCGGTTTGCTTTATCTCCTTGTCTTGTTGTTTCTTGGCGCTTTCCAAGCGTTCGCTTTCTTCTGCTCTTCGTTCTTTGTATTTCGAATAGCCAAATGGATAATCCACAATCTTACCCAAGGTAATTTCCAAGGTGCGTTTGGTAACGTTGTCCAAGAATAGACGGTCGTGTGATATGAGGATTACCACGCCCACAAAACGTTGCAGGTAGTTTTCCAACCAAGCAATGGAAAGAATATCCAAGTGGTTTGTCGGCTCATCGAGCAGTAGTACATCGGGTTCATTTACGAGAATACGAGCGAGTTCGGCCCTCATTTTCCATCCTCCCGAGAAGGTGCTGAGCGGTCGATGTACGCTTTCTTTCGAAAATCCCAAGCCTTCGAGTACGCTCATGATTTTTTCCTCCCAATTGTATCCGTCATGGATTTGAAAGGCTTCGTTGCATTCGGATAATTCGTCCAACAGGTTTAGATAGCTTTCCGATTCATAATCCGTTCGAACCGTTAAATCTTCATTGATCTCGTCTAAACGATTTTTAAGCCGGTTGAGCTCAAGGTTGGATTGTTCCAAAAAGGCAAAAACGGACAATTCCGTTTCGATCTTGATATCTTGGGAAAGAAATCCCAAACGGCAATCTTTTGGAAGATGTATTTTTCCCTCGGAAGGGGCAGTTTGTCCTGTTAAAAGGCGTAATAGGGTAGATTTCCCAGCACCGTTTTTTCCTACTAAACCAATTTTGTCGCCGCGGTTTATCTGGAGGCTAACATTAGAGAAAAGGAAACCTTGCGGCAGAAAATATCCAAGTTTTTCAATGGAAATCATGCGTAAAAATACGCCGAAGATTGCAAACTGCCTTGAAAATTATTCGTTTCTGAAGGACAAAAATTGCTAAAAAGCGAACTAAAGTCCCAAAAAAATGTTTAATTTGTATTTATTTCAAATTTTACCATGGGTAGACCACCGACACGACCGGCACGATTAAAAAACGGTTTTTACATAGAATTAAAAGTTCCTGGATCCAGTTCCATTCTAATTAGAAGAGATACACGTGAGCAAATGATGATGGCTGCAGAGGAATACTCTCGTTCAAAAACGGTCATCATTCGTGGAGAAATGTTCAATGATAAATGGGTTGCTGAGAGCAAAGGGGGATGAATTCCAAAGGTTTTCGATTCATTCCATGGCTTATTAGCTTTTTCGTTGCCCTAGTTGCCATACCGTGCCTTATTTACCTCAACCAATTTCTGGTGGCCAAAATTCTTGGAATTACGGTCACTGTGACCTTGGTGGTGGTATTACGTATTTGGTTGCATCAACTGAAAAAACGGGGTTCCGCAGAGAGGTATAGTCTTACTTCGAATGATATTTTTGAACTTCATTCCTTAGTACCGGCCTTTAAAGAACTTCCTACATCAGACCAACTTGCACTGCAACACAGAATCGGACTGATCATGGGGACGTTGCTCATTCATAATCCGGATGATTTACCGGTTGAGTTAAGCCCAAAGAACTTAGCCATTTGCGGGTCATTCTACGCGTTCATGAACTTGCAATCTCCAAGGGAGGTGGTTTGGTTTATCCGACAGAAAGCGCAGCGTTCAGTTGACAGTAAGTACTTTTATTTGGGGGCAGAAGAGTTGCGAGATTATCTAAAGAATCTTAGCGCTGAAGAACTTCAATCACGGCTTTCCGCCTGACTTTTTCCAATCACTGAGTTTCGTGCTTATTCCTAGGCAGTTATTGATGCCAGCGCGTGAATAAACCATTAGGCCGTAATCCAAATGGAACTTGCGGAAATTCAATCCCAGTCCAAACGAAAGTCCTGCCATTCCCGGGCGTTGATCGAGTTTCAACTCTTGCCTTCGATGATAATCAAAGCCTATACGAATATGAAGCGCTCCTTGCGTTATTAGTTCAGCGTTCATGGCAAAATGCCGTCCCAGTTGCTCTAAAAAACCAACACTAGGTGGTTGAATGGTATCTCCCGTTAAACCGTCGATACTCGGAAGGATGGAAGGATCGAAA
>JBJTXE010000310.1:0-10704 GCA_046082075.1 Bacteroidota bacterium | reverse complement strand
ATCCCCAGCGTGCAGGCTTTGATACCGCTTGGCGAGCCAGTTAATCGGCCACTTGGCATGGGTAAGGCAAACCGCCCCCTGGCAAAGAGTAGCGTCGAAACAACGTCGATAAATTTTTCCGTTGCTGTATAAAAACCCTTGGTGTGCTTCCTTCGAGGTAACAGGGGATAGATCCCAACTCAGTGGATTGATGCAATATCGGTTGTGGTACCAATAGGGGTAGCGGTAGGTGTCAGGCTTTTCGAACATGGTGTTCCAGCTTACAAAACCTCCATATTCCGTAGGCTTTGTCATGAATTCGATGTGCTTGAATTCATTGGAGTCGATGCCAACTCCGGGAAGATAGGCAGCAATGAGTTGTTTTGATAGGGGTTTTCCATCGAAAAATTCTTTGAGCAATAACGTGAGTTGAGTACTTCCCTGGCTATGCCCTGCAAGAATTATGGGCTTTCCTTGATTATAATGCTCCAGGTAATAACGAAACGATGCAGCAACGTCTGCATAGCCCAATAATAAAGCTTCACGCCCCCTTCCTTCAAGAGAGTCGTAAGCACGAAGGTGCGCCTGTCGGTAATAAGGCACAAAAAGCCGTCCGCATTCTAACCAAGCACTGGCTTGAAATTTAACGGCTTTCTCCAAGATTTCTTCCTGTAGTTTTTGGTCCTTTGCGGGAGCGCTCCACCGCGGATCTTCTTCTTCAAGTAAAAACGTGGGGTAAACATAAAAAACGTCAACCTTGCGAATCCAGGAGGAATCCAACGTTTTGTTTTGAAAAAAACATGGAACTTTTTCGGGCAAAACCATCCAATTTCCCCGATCGGCATAGTCCAAAGCTTGCCCAAATGCTTGGTAAATTGGAGGCCAACCGATGACAAGAATCGCTAATAAGCTACTCTTGAACCGTTTTACTGAATTGAAATAACCATTCATAGAGTTCATCGGTACGAAAAATGCGTTCAAGGTCTCCGTGGTCGGCAGACGGCAATCGAGTGTAGATGAGGTTCTCGCCGCCGTTACAACTTTTAATAGCTTTCACGATTTTTTCCGATTCTGAAATCGGCACCGCATTGTCCAATGCTCCATGCTGAATCCAAAGAGGAACCGTTGCTAAATTGCAACCGTCCTTCACGTTTCCCCCACCGCACAACGCTACAGCGGCAGCCACTAGTTCTGGGTATTTTCCGGCAAAATTCAAGGTTCCATATCCCCCCATGCTCATGCCACAAACGTAGACACGGTTCGTGTCAACGGTGAAGGTATTCTTAACGAAATCTAGGACGCTTTTTACTTTAACTGGATCCCAACCGTTGTTGGTTTGTGGAGCTACCACAACCGCCGGAATGCTTCTCCCTTTTTCAATCTCAGAGATAACCCCGTAGCGCTTAACGCGGTTTAAATCCGTGCCCGATAGGCTTTTACCGTGCAGAAAGATGAGTACAGGGGGTGAAGATTTTAAAATGCTGTCCGAAGGCAAATGCAACCAAAAAGGATAATCCGCTTGTTGGTATATCGGCTTGAGTTGTGCATGCAGGGAAAAGCAACAACCTAAGGCAATAATCAACAGTATTTGAGTAGATTTCATGCGGCAAAAGTAAGGGGATTAACTCCGTTTTGCAAACATTGCCAAGGAGTTAACATTTATTTAAGAGAACCAAATATCCGTGATCAAGGGTTTACCCGCATAGGCATTAAGTCGGTCGATAATCACTTGTTTCCCCTTGGCCAATTCCTCACGGGCAACCGAAGAATCAATTTGAACATGAAAAACACTGCCTTTTAAAAATATTTTTTGCGTTCGGTGCGCAACGGCCGGCCCCATCAATTCAGGCCAAGCTTGGATTAAATCCACCTCCTGTAGTTTGGCCTCCAATTGGTATACCTTGAACATGCGCTCCATCACCTCTTTTAAAGGTTGATTCTCAGAACTTCGTCGGAATTCTTCCAGGTTAAATTTCATGGTGTGTCAAGCGGTAACTCAAAGATACGAAAATCGTCTAGAAAAGGAGATAATATTGCCTTAACTCGCTCACTTTCTGTATCGGTAATAATCACTTGACCAAAAACATCTTTGCTCACCAAGTCCATAAGGCGTTGAACGCGAACGCTGTCAAGCTTATCAAAGATATCGTCCAATAGCAAAACGGGTTTTTTTCCGGCGTGCAAATGCAAATAGTGATATTGCGCCAAACGCAATGCCAAAACAAAGGATTTCTGCTGCCCTTGAGAACCAAATTTTTTCACCGGTTGGTCGTTTAAAGTAAACACGATTTCGTCCTTCTGTGGACCAACCGTTGAGTACTGAAACATTAAATCCCTTCGTTCATTTTGCACGAGTAACTGGCTGAATCCACCTTTCTGAAAATCCGACTTGTATTGAATGTCTGGAATTTCCTCCTCGTTGCCGATTTGTTCAAAGTTTGCTCGGAATAAGGGGGTAAACTCCTCGATAAAAGCCAACCTTCTTTGGTAAATTCGTTCGCCTACCTCCTCAAAAGATGGGTTCCAAATAGCTAATTCGTCACGTTGAGAATTTCCGGCAGAAATGTTTTTGAGCAAAGCGTTTCGTTGTTCCAAAATGCGCTGAAATACTAACAAATCTTCTAAGTATTTGCGGTCGATTTGGGCAATGATACCGTCCAGCCATTTCCTGCGAAATTCGTTCCCTTCCGCAATTAAATCACCGTCGTACGGAGAGATAAAAACCACCGGAAATAATCCAATATGGTCGGAAAGTTTCTCGTAAGCAACCTTGTTGCGCTTAACAATTTTTTTTGTTCCCGCTTTTACCGAGCAAACCACCAAGTCTTGCTGCTGGTGGGTAGTCCAAAGGCCTTGGATGCTGAAAAAAGGCTGATTTAAACGTATATTTTGCTTATCTAATGGGTTTAGGTAGGATTTGCACATGCTTAAATAATGAACAGCATCGAGCACGTTGGTTTTTCCTACTCCGTTTCTCCCAACAATGGCATTCACTTTTGGGCTGAATTCCAAGCTTAGAAAGTCGTGGTTTTTATAGTTAACCAATTGCAGTTGTCCTAAATAATGCATGCACAAATTTACAAGTAATTCAACATCAGACCCGTTGTTATTCTACCGCGACTGCTTACCTTTGTAAAAAATAACCACCATGTCAAATGCTCTATTTACGGTTCCTAAAGCCATTAATGAACCGGTTAAGCCCTACGCAAAAGGTTCTGCCGAACGGGCCAGTTTGTTAGCCGAATATCAAAGGATGTATCAAAATGCCCCCATCGATGTACCCATGTACATTGGAGGCCTAGTGTTACGCACCGAACAAAAGAAAAGAATGGCTCCGCCGCATGAGCACGCTAAAACGATTGGTTATTTTAATTACGGCGATGCTTCGCACGTTACCGCGGCGATTGATGCAGCATTGAATGCGCGCTCCGCATGGTCAAAACTCCCTTGGCAAGACAGAGCAGCAATTTTCTTAAGAGCAGCGGACCTTTTGGCAGGACCGTTCCGAAATCGAATGAATGCCGCTACGATGTTAGCCCAATCAAAAAATGTATTTCAAGCGGAGATTGATGCCGCCTGCGAACTCATTGATTTTTTCCGATTCAACGTGCAATACATGACGCAAATTTACCGGGAACAACCGGAGTCTTTGCCCGGCTTGTGGAACCGTTTGGAATACCGACCCTTAGAAGGATTCATTTTTGCGGTTACCCCTTTCAATTTCACCTCGATTGCTGCCAATTTGTGTGCTGCACCCGCTATGATGGGCAATGTAGTGGTTTGGAAACCTGCGGATTCGCAAGTGTATTCAGCCCAAGTAATCATGGAACTCTTTAAAGAGGCTGGCCTTCCAGATGGCGTGATCAATATGATCACCGTTGATGGTCCTACGGCTGGAGATGTTGTATTCAATCACCGTGATTTTGTCGGTTTGCATTTTACTGGTTCTACCGCGGTCTTCAAAGCCTTGTGGAAAACGATTGGTTCCAATTTAGACAAATACAGAAGTTATCCGAGAATTGTAGGTGAAACCGGAGGTAAGGATTTTGTGGTGGCACATTCCTCGGCCAATGCGGAAGAAGTTGCAACAGCCCTCGCTCGGGGAGCATTTGAATTTCAAGGACAAAAATGCTCGGCCGCATCCAGGGGTTATATTCCTAAATCCTTGTGGCCCGAAGTAAAAAAATCATTGGTAGAACAGGTAAGTTCGTTTAAATTGGGATCCCCAGCCGATACATCCAACTTTGTGAATGCCGTGATTGATGAGCGCGCCTTTCAAAAAATTGCAGGGTACCTGGATTATTGCAAATCGCAAGCAGATGCTGAAATCATTGTCGGAGGAAACTATGACGGTTCTATAGGTTATTTCATTGAGCCTACCGTGGTGGTTACCACTAATCCAAATTTCAGAACTATGGTGGAAGAAATATTCGGTCCGGTGTTGACCTTGTATGTGTACGACGACGACGCATTCGAAGCAACACTGCGTTTGGTGGATCAAACCTCCGATTACGCTTTGACCGGGTCCATCATGGCCAAGGACCGATACGCTATTGAGACGGCAACCACGCTCTTGGAAAACGCGGCGGGTAATTTTTACATCAACGATAAACCTACCGGAGCCGTGGTTGGTCAACAGCCTTTCGGAGGTGCAAGAGGTTCCGGAACTAACGACAAAGCCGGTGCTGCCATGAATTTACTGCGATGGGTTTCGGCTCGTACCATCAAAGAAACGTTCGTTACCCCTACCAATTACCGTTATCCATTTCTTGAACAATAAACGTAACCTTCGCTTAAGTTAAAGTTTAGGAACCATGCGGAATTTAATATTGTGCTTGTTGGCCTTAGTTTTGTGTGTCTCCGCGGCCTGGAAACTCAAAGCGGTTGATCGATCTTGGAAGGGCATCGAACGTCATTTTAGACCTGAGTTTATAGGAGATGAACCGCAATTACCCGTAGTTTCCGGTTTGGAGGAACTTCCTGCCGATTTACGCCAACGTATACCCGCTAAAGGAAAAGTTATTTTAGTCGACTTCAGACTCCCATCCAGTAAAAAAAGGCTATGGCTTATTAAAAACCAGAAAATCAGGTTGCATTGCCGCGTAGCGCATGGGAAAAATACTGGACAGTTATGGGCAACAAAATTCAGCAACGAACAACAAAGCTTTAAAAGTTGCCTTGGTGTATTTACTACAGGAAAGGCATATGTCGGGAAAAAAGGCCTTGCGATGAAATTGCACGGTGCGGAGAAAGGAGTAAACGACAACGCCTACGACCGTGGCATTGTTTTTCACGGTGGCCCCTACGTTTCTAAAGCTTTTCTGCTGCGCAACGGTAGGCTTGGTAGAAGCCACGGTTGTTTCGTTACAGAGCCTCAACACAACGCCAAAATCATCCACTCTTGCGCCAAAGGCACTAAAGTCATTGTGGTAGGTCATAGGTCCATTCGAATTTGATGTCTTCGTGCATTTTTTTGCGTATTTTTAAGGCATGAAAACGACCTTAGCCGACGGTACAACGATTCATTGCATCAAAAAACCAGAAGCCCGCATGTTAGACCATCACGTGGAAGGTTATTTACAGCATGGAATTCACATCAAAGATTCCGACGTGGTTTTTGACGTTGGAGCCAATGTGGGAGTGTTTGGCGTTCGAGCGCTGCAAAAAGCCGAAAATGTTCGTGTTTTTTGCTTCGAACCGATTCCGGAGATTGCTGATGCGCTTCGGGAAAATGCTGCATTGCATGGCCAGGGACGTATGACTGTTTTGCAAGAAGGTGTTTCATCGAATATAGGGGAAGCTAGGTTTACGTATTTCCCCAACGCACCCGCCCTTTCCACGGCTCATCCTGAACAATGGGACAAAAATCCCGGAGCTTTTAAGGAAGCGGTGAAAAGCACCATGAAAAATCCACCCGAAAGCATGCGCTGGATGCGTTGGATCCCTACCGCATTTTCTGGTCTTATTGCAGGATATTTGGTAAAAGGACGTCATGAGGTTACGTGTAAATTAACCACGATCTCAGAAGTAATAAAGACCTATGACGTAGACCGTATTGATCTAATGAAGATTGATTGTGAGGGGGCAGAATGGGATACCCTCATCGGAATTGGTGATGAGAATTGGTCGAAAATCAAGGCATTCGTTATTGAAGTCCACGATGAAAATGGAAGGTTGGATCAGGTTAAACAATTGTTGCTTGAACATGGTTTCAAACGCCAAGTAGTGGAACAAGAGGAGGGATTGGAAAATTCTAAAATGTACAATTTATTTGCACTGAGATGACCGCATTAACTTTTAGCCTTATGATTATCGGGTTGCTTTTGATTAACAACCTTTTTGGATTATTGTATTCGCTGGTGCTCTTGTACACAGATTGGCTCAATAAATACCGCATTCAAGAAAAAAAATATCAAAAGGGAATTTTTTTCAAACGTATGCCGCTTTACCTGTTCAATTTTTCGCTTCTAATCATCCTGGCGGGCTTTGGATCCTATTTTATATTTCCCCTTCTCGAACAAAGTTGGCCAAGCGCTTGGTTATTAGCCCTTCAAGTACTCGGTATTTTCCTGGTCGAGGATGTGTTTTTTTATTTTTACCATCGACTGTTGCACGTCAACAAATTTTTATTGGTAAAAATTCATTTCATTCATCACCGAGCGAGCCCTCCCTTTCCCCTAGAATATCTTTACAACCATCCTTTGGAGTGGATGTTGGGATTTATTGGACCGGTATTAGGTTTTGTTGCCGTTGGTCTCATTTCTCCCATTTCCATTTTCACCGTCTTGATCTTTGGAGCCATCCGAAACCTTCGGGAAATCCACCTGCATTCCGATTTAAACCTTCCCTTGCTGAGTAAAATTCCGCTGATTTCAAAAACCAAACACCACGATGATCACCATTCATTATTGGATGGAAACTATTCTTCCATTTTTGTCTGGTGGGATAAGGTATTTAAAACAGAACTTCCCGATTAAGATGCGATTCATTTTATTTCTTTGTTTAACGTATTCATTTCTCTCATTTTGCCCCTTAGAAAAGGCCCGAAAAGAATATGACCTAACCGTAAAAGTTACCAGTATTGTGGGAACCAAAGGATATATTGAGTTTGGATTATTCGATGACCCGGATAAATACGCCACGGTAGGAGGCACCTGCCGTAAAATTCGAGTAGCCACCTCGGGCAGCGAAGTTACAGCGACCTTTCACAACCTACCGGAAAAGAAGTACGGGGTGTGTATCTACCACGACGAAAACAGCAACGACAAATGCGATAAGAATTTCTTCGGTATTCCCATAGAGGGTTATGGTTTTTCCAATAATAAAAAACCGATGCTTTCCGTACCTTCTTTTGAGGATTGCTGCATTAAATTGTCCTCAGACCGTTTGATTTCGATTAAAGTACTGTATTAACTTTTTACCTTTTCGCAATGATTAAATCCATCGTTTTTTTCTGTTTCTTGAGTACATGGTCGCTTTTTTTGGGACAATCCTATAAAATTATTATCATTAACAACGGAGACACTACCGTAATTTCGAGTGATCCTAATTCCATGGATTCGTTAATTGAGCTAAATATGAAATCCATGTATGGAATTGGAACCGATATGGAACGCGTTTTTAAGGATGTTCAAGTAGAAGTTTTCATTGATTCCATTTTGAATCAATCAGCCTTTGTGCTCGAAGAACCTGCCGATACCGTGCGCTTTAAAGTAGGCAACAAACGAATTGTTGTCATCGAAAAAGATAAAAAAGGCGATAAAAATCAACGCAAGATTATTATCGATGAAGAAGCGTCCGATCGAATTGGCCAAATTGATCAGGGAGAGGACAAGGATTACAGTATAAAAGACGACCAAGACGAGAGCTTTTTCAAAAATCAACACGCTTCTTGGGCAGGATTCGGAATAGGCTTGAATAGTTTTATGAATTCCAATGATCGGTTTTTCTCTGAATCAGATGCTCCATTTTTAGTGCTAGATTATGCTAAAAGTGTGAATTTGCAATTCAATGTTTGGGAAAAGAAGTTTCCGATTTATCAAGAATTCATCGGTGTAACAACGGGCCTTGGTTTTCAATGGAATCGCTACGGGTTAGAGAAAAACGTTGACATTGCTGCGAACGCCGACTCCATTTACGCCATGAATAACGTTGCCGTAAACTATACCAAGAACGTGCTTCGCTCAACCTATTTGCAAATCCCCTTATTGCTGGAGTTCAATTCCAATAAATCCGAACATAATAACTGGCATTTGAGCCTCGGAGTGGTCGGAGGGGTTCGTATTGCCTCCAGCTGGAAAACCAAATGGGAAGATGATGGGAAACCGCTGAAGGCCAAAACCAAAGACGATTTCAATTTTAACTCGCTCTCTGCGAATGCCTATGCCCAAATTGGCTACGGAAATGTCGGTTTGTTTGTGCAATATGGTTTAATAGACGTATTCAGACCTGGAAAAGGGCCCGCCCTCAGTCCCATTTCCGGCGGAATTTGTTTCAACTTCTAACCGTGGATGGTTTCTGAAGTTCCGTATTTGGTCATGAGATCCGCTTCAAATGCTAAAAATTCTTTCCAGCATTGGTCAACGTCAATTCCTTGTCCGTATTTTCGAGCGAAACTCAAAAATGTGGTATAGTGTCGCGCTTCACTTTCCATTAAGGAGCGATAGAATAAACGCAAATCCTCCTCGGCCAACTGTTCGGAGAGAATTTTGAAGCGTTCACAACTTCTAGCTTCGACCATGGCTGCAAACAACATCTTGTTCACAAACTGCCCCTGCGGTGTACTGTTGGTTTTGTTCCTTCGAAGGTATTCCGATAAGTCATTCACGTACGGGTCCTTGCGCTCAAATCCCAAGGTAAAACCTTTCGAAAGAATCAGTTCATGAACCTGGTTGAAATGCTCCATTTCTTCCTGGCATATTTCGGTCATAGCGGTGACTAAATCAGCGTACATAGGGTATTGAACGATGATAGAAATAGCATGACTTGCTGCCTTTTGTTCGCAAAAAGCATGGTCCGTTAAAATTTCTGATAAATTCTTCGAAACCACATCCACCCATCGAGGATCTGTTGCCATTTGTAAGCCAAGCATTGCTAATTTTTAGCGTAAATTTAGCGATTTGTGCCATGGTTCAAAAGCAATAATTGTACTTTTGGCCCATGCCAAACCGAAGAGATTTCGTCCGTTGGGGTATGCTTGGTGCTTTGATGCTTGGTTCTTCACGGCTTTCTGCTCGTAACGTCCTTACTCCAGCGTTAAAGGTTCCGAATCCTCTAATACCTCCGCGCCTTAAACCAGGGGATAAGGTCGCTGTTGTTGGATTAGCCGGTGCGGTTTGGAATCAAAAGGTTATCTCAAGCTTTAAACTCATCCTAAAAGACCTGGGTTTAACGGCTTGGTTGGCTCCTTCCGTTTACCTACGTGATGGATACCTTTCCGGTACCGATGAGGAGCGGCTCAAAGACCTCCAACAAGCGCTTCTCGACCCAGAGATCAAAGCCGTTTTTTGTATCAGAGGTGGTTGGGGTACGGCACGCCTTATGGAAGAAATCGATTGGACATGGTTTACGGAAAACCCGAAAATTATCATAGGATTTAGCGACATCACCTTCCTCATTAATGCCATTAACCATCGCACAGGGTTAGTTACCTACCACGGCCCTGTCGGTAATTCCGGTTGGAATTCTTTCACTGTTGACGCGCTCAAAAATGCGCTTTTTGAAGCGGAACCGCTGAAATTATCCTTGACACGATCCCAAGCGATAAAAGCGAAAATCCGTCGTCCAGGAAAAGCCACCGGCGCTTTGATTGGAGGAAACTTGTGCGTTTTTGCCTCCATGCTGGGTAGTCCATATTTTCCCGATTGCCAAGGTAAGATTTTGGTCTTAGAAGAAATAGGGGAGGAGCCTTACCGCATCGATCGTATGTTAACCTCCCTGCGTTTAGCGGGCGTCTTTTCCCAAATTAGCGGACTGGTTCTCGGTCAATTCACCGACTGCTCACCCGCTTCTCCACAACAATCCTATTCGTTGTCGGAAGTTCTTCATCAACATTTTGGTGCCGCACCGTTCCCCGTCCTATCCAATGCCCCCTTCGGTCATACGGAAAATAATTGGACCTTACCCTTGGGCATTGAGGCATCATTAGACGCTGATTTAGGCACATTAACCTATGCGAATCCTGTAGTTAAATAGCTCGAACCGTTGTATATTTGTTCGAATTTTTCAAAAACGCTTCATGGAATCAAACTCCGTCCTTTTAAAAGCCTACGCTTTGATGTGTCAAGCCAAACATATCACCGAACTCCTCGAAGCCAATAAGGAAGTTACTTCGAAATACGTTCACGCTACCTCACGAGGACATGAGGCAGTGCAGCTGGCGCTTGGCTTACAACTAACTCCCAAGGACTGGGTTTCTCCTTACTATCGCGATGACAGCATTTTATTGGGAATTGGAGTTACTCCAGAAGACCTTTTTCTGCAGGTTTTGGCAAAAAAAAACGATCCATTTTCCGGAGGGAGGACCTACTATTCGCATCCTTCACTGAACGACAGTGATAAACCAAAAATCATTCATCAGTCCTCCACCACAGGCATGCAAGCCATTCCAACTACGGGAATCGCGCTGGGGTTGCATTATAAAGAGAAAATGCAATTGCTCAAGGAAGACGAGCAGGAAGCGGTGGTCGTTTGCTCTTTAGGCGACGCCTCCTGCACCGAAGGGGA
>JBJTXE010000309.1:0-2236 GCA_046082075.1 Bacteroidota bacterium | reverse complement strand
TTCTTCCCTTTCGTTGCCAAATCCATCGACCAACGAGAAAGGCAATGAGCAACATGGCGAAAAGCAAACCCGAAAGGCTCTCCAAATGAATATGTGTGTAGCAAAGAAAAAGTATCCCAACTGCCGAGAACAGGTGTTCTCTCATGGTTCTTGGCGCTTCCCAACGCTTAAACAAGAGGAATATCCCTAAGGCACAGAAAACTGAAAGATACGTGGGGTGGTGAAAGATGCCTGAAAAATGAGAAGAAAATAAATACGCGGAATCAAAATTATGGTCTTCGTAATTCATCAATGAAAGCAAATAACATAAGGAGATTATGAGCAATAGGAAGGCTAAAAATGCATTTTCTATGCGTCGTGCTGAAAGCAAAAAAGTTGGTTTAAAAGAGAAAATCAGAGGAAATAAAAGAAACGAGAGTTTTTTCTCCAGGCCAAACATGGTTGCTTGTGAATCAATGGAATTCAATGCATACATGGCATAAAACGGAAAGAATAGAAAAATGGACAACAACCAACCTTTCCATTCAAACACTAATTCCTTCCGGAGCGCACCAAAAATCACCAAACATAGGAACAGTATGCCTAACAAACCGGTGAGGCTTGGAACAATCATCCAAACGGAAACCAGTAGGATCAAGCCGAGCTCATACACTTTTGGGAAACTAATTTTCATATCCCAACAAAGATTTATAACAATGGACCAATTTTTCTTCTTCGACTGACCAATTGAATTTTTCAAGAATCAGCTGTTTGCCACGTTCGCCCATTTCCCGGGCAATTTCGGGATTCGTTCGCAAATACTCTATCGCTTCGGCAATGGCTTGGGGATTTTCAGGATCAACGCATAATCCAATTTTTTGATCCTCCAACAAGATTTTCCATAAAGGAAAATCAGAGCCAATTACGGGAATTCCCGATGCCAAGTACTCAAAAATTTTATTCGGTTGAGCATTGATGTGGTTAGGAAAAGGAAGAAAGGTCACAAGGCCAGCAAAGGCGCTTTTTTTAATCTCCGAAGCCTCTTCCCTTGCCACATGACCACGAGGAATCACCTGTTGCCAGCCTTTGGATTGGGATAATTCCATTCGGTAAGCATCTGAGATTTCTCCGGCCAATTGAAGCTTCGTTTGAGTATATTGCATGGCCTCTACCAACGGAGAAATTCCCCTTATTCGGCTTATCCCTCCAATGTAACAAACATGGTTTCGTTCCCCTTTTGAGGATTCAAAGGACATCTCCGAAAGCAAGGGATAATTATTGACATCCACCGTTTTCGAATGCACCTTGAGAAAACGATCGCGGATAAACGGAGTGGCGGTAACAACGGCATCCAGACGTCGGACCACCCTGTTTTCATAGCGCTCAAAAAGTTTTGAGAAAAGGCCTTTCAAGGGCAAATAGCTTTTTCCCAACAGCTGCCTTGGCAGGTCTTCATGGGCGTCATAAATAACCTTTTTGCCTTTTTTTTTCAATTTGGTTGCTATCCGAAGCAATTCCGGATCGTGCAAATGGTATAGGTCGCCATCCAATGCTACCGCCTTTTGATAAACTTGATTCACCGTTCGCCACATTCTTCGAAAGCGGCTTCCTGTTCTAGCGGGAACGGAGTGAATTACAACGTTGGATTCTTGACGTTCCTCAACGCCCGCTAAAACCAGATGCACTTCCGCCTCAGGAAATCGTCTTGCCAAGGAGCAGCATTCCTTCAAGAAAATTCGAACATCTCGGTCGGGATGAGCGCTGCTCAGGTGAACAATTTTCAACGGGGCATTGGACATGTAACAAAAGTACAAGAATCCACATCAACCCCTGAGGTTCTCTTCAGGAGTTTTCCATACAAGGTTTTGAATAAGGCGCATTTTGTATCTTTACCCAGAATGAAGTCAAATTTATCCTTGATACATCGCTTACTTCGACGCCTTTTGCCCTTGACGCCATATATGAATCACCGAATCCGTGATGCTAAGGGCAGCATGGTAAAAGGAACGCGTATTTCTTCTCACACCTTTATTGATCATCCTGAACATTTGACCCTAGGTAGGATGGTGTACATTGGACATTTTAACGTAATAGAGGCGAGCCACGGCATCGAGATTGAAGAAGGCAGTCAAATAACGACTCATTGCGTATTAACGACGCATTCCAGCCACCGATCCATGCGGCTGTATGGGCCTTCCTACGCAGGGAGCGAAATGCTTGGTTATGTAACGGGTTCGATTCACGTTGGCAAATATTC
>JBJTXE010000308.1:0-4226 GCA_046082075.1 Bacteroidota bacterium | reverse complement strand
ATGCCTCCACGGCAATGAGCACGAGGTTGACGGCTGATAGGGTTAACAACCAACGCTTTCGGTAGAAAAGTACGCACCAAAAGAAACCCGCCAGCATCAAGTTGCCCGCAAGAAATCCTAGCAAACGATTGATGTATTCCGTGTAGGTTCTCGCAGCATTAAAAGATTCTTCTTGCAACAGCGTAGGGTCAGTCTCGATTTTTCGAGCGGTTTCTTCCATCCCTAATGTTCGCAGGAAGGCGCAGAACTTCACCGCTTTTTTCGCGCGTTTCTCTTGAAAAATGGATAAATAATTCGAAGGAAGCTGTTCCTCTGCGGTTGGCGGAATCCATTGTCCAAAACACTTAGGCCAATCCGGACATCCAATACCAGAACCAGTGATGCGTACAAAACTTCCAGCGCAAATCACCAAAAACAAACTGATGAACGTGATCCATTGAAAGCGGATAAATCGCTGGGTGTATGTCATGGTATTGGTCAATCTTTAAAACGTTTTACGTGCTTTAAAGTTCATTCTCTAAAGCGCTCTCTTTCGAACTCAAATACCGAATCACTTCCGCCGCACCGTGCAATCCAAACAAAGCGGGCATATAACTAATGGTACCGTAAAACGATTTTTTGAACTTGGTTCCGTCGGTCATTTTGAGCGATTTTTTATCCTGAAGTTCCGAAGAATACACGGCTTTGATTCCTCTTAGCGATGCCCCTTTGCGCTTGATGCGTTTTTTGATGTGCGAACCCAGCTTGCAATTGTGGGTGTCAACCAAGTTGACCACGTGCACCGTGGAAGGATCCGATTTTCCGCCGGCTCCCAAGTGAGTTATTACCTTGATCTTTTGCTTTTTACAGCAGAGTAACCACGCAAGTTTGGGCGATACCGAGTCGATGCAGTCCATCACATAGTCTGGTTGGTATTCGTTGAGCAATTCCCAAACCCTTTCTGGAACCACGAACTCTTCGAGTACATTGACGTTTGCGTTGGGATTGATGTCCTTGATGCGCTCCGCTAAAACGACCGCCTTGTTTTTTCCGATGGTGGAATCCAGGGCCGTTAACTGACGGTTTTTGTTGGTGGGGTCAAAGGCGTCCCCGTCAATAAGGGTGAGGGTTCCCACGCCGGCCCGTGCAATGAATTCTCCGGCAAACGATCCAATGCCGCCGAGTCCAACAATCATAACGTGCGATTTCGCCAGTTTTTCGAGTTTTTCTGAACCGATCAACAGTTCCGACCTTTCCAACCAATGATTCATGTCCCAAAAATAGCCAAAAAATTCTGTTCGATTTGCTGAGATAAGACCACAAGATCGAACCCAGTAAGGCCGCAAAAACGCTGGTAAACCCACTGAATCTCCTCGTCCCTGTCGTCGGTTTCAAACAACAAGCGATCGTTGGGGATTTTGGTCAATAATGGATGCATGGCAGGGTTCGATAATGCCGAGGGACCAATGCTGAGGTATACGGGGGTATCTAACAACCGTGGGAATTGTTTTGGTTGGTTGAATCCGTGCAGAATCCACGGCGTTACTTGATGTGCTTTCTGCAGAGCATAAAACGCTTCCCATGCCTGAACGATATGGAAAATAACCGGTTTATGGTGCTTCGCGGCCAGGCACAATTGTTCCTCAAGCACGCTTCGCTGAATTTCCATACTCGGGCCTTTTAGCCGGTCCAAACCCACTTCGCCCAGGGCCTTGCATGCAGGATGTTCCAAGGCAATTTCCAACGAGGACAGGAGTGCCGAGTCCGCAAACCAAGGATGTATTCCTGAGGAATGAAAATTGTTCAGCGGGGCATCGACGGCTTGTACAATGGCAACTTCATGGGAGCGTGATTGGTGGGTATGAACGTTGTAAAAAGCCATGTGAAAGCAAATTTAAGCTCTTGTTAACAAAATTGAAGGAGTCGTTTGAATTTTTGTATATTCGGGCTCAACAAAACTAAATTATTATGGAACAAACGGTACAAAAAGGACATCCTAAAGGGTTGTATTTGTTATTTGTTACGGAAATGTGGGAGCGTTTCAGTTATTATGGAATGCGCGCCATATTAATGCTTTTCATGACGAAAGCGTTATTGTTTGACTCTGAATTTGCCTCAGGTCTTTACGGTAATTACACAGGATTGGTATACCTCACACCCCTTATTGGTGGATATATTTCTGACCGATATTGGGGTAATCGAAAATCCATTTTCGTTGGAGGGATTATTATGGCCATTGGACAGTTTTTATTGTTTTTCTCTGCCAGTTCTCTAGGTACTTCAGTAGCCCCGTTACTGTTCTATTTTGGTTTATTGTCATTGATTATTGGAAATGGGTTTTTCAAACCGAATATTTCTACCATGGTTAATCAATTGTATGCACCTGGGGACAAGCGAGTGGATGGAGCTTTTTCCATTTTTTACATGGGTATCAACATGGGAGCTTTCTTCTCTCCCTTGGTTTGTGGAACTTTAGCGGAAAAAGTGGATTACAAGTGGGGATTCTTGGCAGCAGGAATCGGGATGATTATCGGGGTAGTGGTATTCGAATTGCTTAAAAATAAGTACATCGTTTCCGCCGAGGGTAAAGTCGTGGGAGGAAAACCGGAGCCTTTCGTAGAACCTGTAGCGGAAAAAAGCATCGAAAATAAGGCAGATAAGGCCTCCAGTCCTTGGGCCCGAATTGGCTTGTGGTTAGCGGTGTATGCTGTATTGTGGTTCGTATTCATGCAATTGGTTGGGTTTAATTTTGTATCTACTTTGATTTTTGCTACCTCCATTGCAGCATCGGGTTTCGTCATAACGGACCCTTCTTTATCCAAAATTGAAAGGTCTAGAATTATTGTCATTTACATCATTGCATTTTTCGTGATTTTCTTTTGGTCGGCCTTTGAACAAGCAGGGGCTTCTTTAACCTTGTTTGCAGACCAACAAACCGATAGAACGCTTTTCGGTTGGGAAATGCCGGCATCGTATTTTCAATCGGTTAATCCATTAGCTATTATCATTTTTGCGCCATTATTTGCAGTTCTATGGGGATATTTGGGAAAAAGAAACCGTGAGCCAGCAAGTCCTGTTAAACAAGCTATTGGGCTCTTCTTACTAGCCGTCGGTTATTTCATCATTGCTGTTGGAGTTTCAGGTGTGGAGGGGTCTACAAAAACCAGCATGTTTTGGTTGTTGAGCATGTACCTTGTCCATACCTTGGGGGAGCTTTGCCTATCCCCAATTGGACTGTCCATGGTTGCTCGATTGGCACCTCTTCGTTTGGGCTCGTTGTTAATGGGCATATGGTTCATGAGCAATGCTATGGCGAATGATTTCGCAGGCATGTTATCAAAACTCTATCCGGAGAAATATGTGAGCGTAGAATTGGTAAAACAAGAGGAAAATACGTACAAGGTAACACTGCTTTCTCGGGATAAAAAGCAACAAGATAAACTCCTTGCGGAGGTTGAAAATTTGGGCGGCATGCAATGTGTAGCCATTTCTTCGGTGGCGTTTTCAGAGATAAAGGATAAAAAATCCCAAGAAGCGGCCTATCAGTCCATCACTGCAACAGCCAAGGTTAAGGAAAAATCGTTCTTTGGGATGAAAGTGAATTCTTTGTATAGTTTCTTCATGGTATTTGTGATCATGGGAGGGGTTGCTGCTGTCATACTCTATTTATTGCAGAAAAAACTGCTCACCATGATGCACGGAATCCGCTAATGCTTTGGTGAACAATGTTTGGAAAAAACCATCCCAAGGCGCTTCCCTTCCTGTTTTTTACGGACATGTGGGAGCGTTTTGGATATTATTTGATGATCGGTATTTTTACCCTTTATCTTAAGGATGTTGATGCCGGTTTTGGTCTTACAGAAAACGAAGCATCTGACCTTTATGGGACCTTTATCGCACTTGTTTTTCTTACTCCATTTATTGGAGGACTCTTAGCGGATCGGCTCATAGGATATCGAAAGGCGATATACATGGGAGGTCTCATGATGGGGTTGGGATATTGCATCATGGCTATTCATACGCTAAGCGCCCTCTATTTGGCGATGTTTTTGGTAATTCTTGGGAATGGTTTTTTTAAACCGAATATTTCCACCCTATTGGGAAATGTTTACAACGACCAGGAATTCAAGGATAAAAAGGATGCCGGTTATAATATCTTCTACATGGGGATTAACATTGGTGCTTTTGTCTGCAATTTCTTTGGGGCAGTTTTGTTCAATATCTACGGTTGGTATGCCGCTTTTTTG
>JBJTXE010000307.1:0-4428 GCA_046082075.1 Bacteroidota bacterium | reverse complement strand
GTGCGCTCCATGCAAAAAAGAGCTTATGGCGATTCATGAGTTGTACGAAGATTGGCAAACGGAAACGGGAGTGAATTTAGTCGCGGTATCGATTGATGACGAAAAAACGAAACGCGATGTGATTACGTACGCCAACGGTAAGGGATGGGATTACACGGTTTTACTTGATCCAAACGGCGACTTTAAACGGAGCATGGGGGTTAACAACGTGCCCCATACGTTCTTGCTGGATAAAAACGGTAACATTGTATACACGCACAACAATTATGCACCTGGAGATGAAGAAATTCTATACCAAGAAATTAAAAAACTTTCCGTTGAATAAAATCGTTTTTAGCCTAATTACCGGGCTAGGTATTTCAACCTTTTGGTCACAAGGAAACTTCACGGGAAACATTGAGTCTACCTTTCAATACCTTAACAACGACCCTATAATCAATGCTTTACAGCCGCCCACCAAAGGGTTGGTAAATTCCTACATGAATGTATTTTACACCCATGGAGGATTCAAGGCAGGAATGAGGGTGGAAAGTTATCTACCTCGAATTCAAGGCTATCCTAACCGTTTCGATGGAACCGGGCTTGGATACCGATATGTTGGCTATTCAAATGACAAAGTCGATGTTACCCTTGGTCATTTTTACGAACAATTTGGCAATGGCTTGGCGTTGCGAGCCTATGAGGACCGAGCCCTTGGATACGATAATTTATTGGATGGGGCCCGAATTATATTCAAGCCGTTTTCGGGATTGCTGATCAAGGGGGTTTACGGAAAACAAAGGCTGTCCTTTACCGAAGGTCGTGTGGTCAATTCAGAAGGAATTGTTCGAGCCCTTGATGGCGAGTTTCACGTAAATGAAACGTTCAAAAAAAGATTGGCGACCTTCCCCGTTGATGTAATTTTAGGAGCTTCTTTCGTTAGTAAATATCAAAAAGACGACGACGACGCGTTGATTTTACCCGAAAACGTTGGGGCATATGGCGGCCGGGTGAAATTGCAGTACAAGAATTTTACGTTAGATGGAGAATACATTCAAAAAGAACAAGATCCTTCTTTGGATAATGCTAAGATTTACAATTTTGGCCATGCAGCTGTCGCTAATTTTGGGTATTCAAAGAAGGGATTGGGCTTTTCCTTTTCCGCAAAATCGGTCGACAATATGAGTTATCGATCGGACCGAAACAAAGAACTTCAGGATGCGTTCATCAATTTTTTACCGGCCCTCAATAAAACCCATACCTATAATCTTGTTGCAACACTGTACCCCTATGCCACACAACCCTTGGGAGAAGTGGCGTATCAAGCAGATTTCATTTACACCCTTAAAAAAGGCAGCAAATTGGGAGGTAAATATGGAACAACCCTTGGAATCAATGCTTCAACAACGTATCGGCCGATTCAACATACCTCGGGGATTAATTTAAGCGACTCCAGCAGAGTTACTTATGAAACCCGATTATTTGATAAAAGCGATAGCTTGTATTGGCGAGACATCAATTTCAGCATTACCCGGAAGATGAACAAGAAGTTATTGTTAATTCTATCGTATTTTAACATCACCATTAACAACGATGTTGCCAAGGTTTCTAACGATGCAACAGGCATCATTTCCTCGCACATCGGGGTAGTTGAGGCTTCCTATAAAATTAATGCGAAACACAATGTTCGGATGGAACTGCAAGGAATGTTTGTTAATAAGCTTCCGAATGGCAACATCAACGACAAAGGAAATTGGGCAACTGCCTTAATCGAATACACGGTGGCGCCAAGTTATTTCATTAGTTTCATCAACCAGTACAACTACGGAAATCCTGACGTTGATAAACGGGTGAATTATCCTAACATTACTTGCGGTTATATTCATGAGTCAACGCGCGTCATGCTGTCCTATGGCCGACAACGCGCCGGGTTGTTTTGCGTAGGTGGAGTATGCCGCTTTGTGCCGGCGAACAATGGCCTAACCTTAAGTTTTACTCAAAGTTTCTAAAGTATGATGCGACTATTTATTGTTCTTTGTCTGTCTTTGTTGGTTTTCACTTCCTGCGACAGAGTAACCAATCCATATCCTTCCACCAATGCCCTTGAATTGGACACGACCCTTTATCCCGGAAATTGGAGTAATTATTTAGCCAATGAATGGCCAACCTTTAATGCGAACACTAATGTTAATAGAAATCTGCTTTTAGAAGATTTTACCGGTCACAAGTGCATCTACTGTCCTGCAGCGGCGGATTTAGCCCATGCATTATACGAGGCAAATCCGGGAAGGGTATATCCGCTTTCCTTGCATGCAGGACCTACCGGAATTGGTGATTTTCAAGTAGTCGATGTGGCGGGTGGATATCCTTTGGATTTCACCAATCCTGATGGAATTGCCATTGCTCAATATTTTGGCGCGAACGATGGCGGGTTTATTGGAAATCCTCGGGGAACGGTGAGTAGAATTAATAATGGCGGGGTATTATTCCAAAGCCCAGGCACCTGGACGGGCATGGTTGCCAATGCCTTGGCTCAAAATGTTCTGAAGGTAAACATTCAATCTGCCTTAAACTATTTTCCAAGCACTAAAGGGGCCTTTTTACACGTTGAAATTGAAAAACTAGATCCCAACCTTACCAACGACCTAGGAATTGTTGCATGCATCGTGGAAGATTCTTTGGTGGGCGACCAAAAAATGGGAGATAATTCCCACAACACCAGTTATGTTCACCGAGACATACATCGAGGAAACCTCAATAACACTCCCTTTGGAAGAACCTTAACGGCGTCCGATTTAACGAATGGTAAATACTATGTCAATTATTCGTTTGTTGTTCCCAATCAGCTGGATGGAGCTTATAATGCCTCCAACATGCATGTTTTGGTATATGTTTATGATAAGACAACCTGGGAAATCTATCAAGTTGTTAAACAATCGATCCAATAAAAAAGGCCGCGAAAGCGGCCTTTTTTCATGCTTAACTAAGCACTTATTTTTTAATAATTCTAATGGTTTCAACCCCCAATTCCCCATATACGTTTAAGAAATAAACCCCTGCATTAAGGTCTGAAAGGTTTAATTCCGTTGTGGAGATACCAGCTATCGACTTAACCATCAATACTTGACCGTTTAGGTTACTCAACGTTAAACGAGTCCCGTTAAGTCCTCGAACGGTTGATACATCGCTTGAAGGATTCGGATACACGTTGAGCGGTTCAATATCTCCCGTGATTAACCCGGCATTTCCAACGATGATTTTGTATCCTGAAAAAGATACGGATTGTGTTACCGGCGCAGGTGGTAGTCCAGGAAAAAGGGACACAAGAACAGTTGCATCGACATCAATTGTAATGGGGTATGTCCCTGTTGTGGCGGTTGTTCCCCAAATGTTGGCGCATCCGTTGGCTCCTCCGTTGTAAGTGCAATTAGCAATGTTGCAAGCATAGTTATATCCTGCAGGTAATCCCTGAACACCGGTGACCGTAAAACTTTGAATGGGAGACCCCACGAATTGTCCAGACGCATCCAATTCAGCCGTCACGGTAGCGGGCACTTTGAAATTCAAGTCGGTGGAGTATGCAACGTTAGCGGCTGCCGGCGGAAAATTTTGTGTCGTATCAGGCCAAACACCATACGTTGAATCTACAAAGTTTGCCCCAGGCACACACGATTGCCCGAAAGAAGCAAAAGCTAAAAAGCTAAAAAAAGCGAGTAACGGTAATGATTTTTTCATAAAAGTTATATTTATTGTTCATTCAAAGATATTAAAAAAATTACCGATGCAAAATCTTTATTTTTGAACTTCAATTCAAAAAGCCTTGTTGATGAAAGCAATAGAACCAACCGTTAATCCAATTTTGTACAATGTGACGGTAAGTTTAGACCCTAACATCGAATCGGACTGGTTGCATTGGATGCAGACAACCCATATCCCTGATGTGTTAAAAACTGGTTGCTTTACCAAGTGCGTACTTTCGAAAGTTAATGGGCATGAACCCAATGAATGCACCTACTCCATCTTGTATTGGGCCAAAAATCAAGACGTCTTGAACCATTATTTTGACACCCATGCGGACAAGCTCCAGCAACACCACAAAACAAGGTATGATGGAAATTTTGTCGCGTTTCGTACTACGATGAATTTGATTAATACCATCGTTTCATGAAAGTCGCTCCCAAAAAACATTTAGGGCAACACTTTTTAATCAATCAATCGGTATGTAAAAAAATTGTTGATGCTGTTCCAACCTTGGCCCCTAAATCTTTAGTCTTAGAAATTGGTCCTGGTAAAGGGGCCATCACCCAATTTCTTCTTGAGCGAAACGACATCGATTTACATGCTTTTGAGATCGACATGGAGTCTGTGAAATATTTAAACCTAACGTATCCCCAATTTACTCAGGTTCATTTAACCGACTTTTTGAAAGCAGATTTGATCAAGCATTTC
>JBJTXE010000306.1:0-9605 GCA_046082075.1 Bacteroidota bacterium | reverse complement strand
ATTTGGGTGGCAGACTTTGATGCCAAAGGAGATTTTGTTGGAGCAAAAAGCATTGATAACAACAACATTATCAACACGAAAGACAACGAGGGAACAGCCATTATGGACAAAAAAGGTAAAACGTTGTACTTTACGCGTTGTCCTTCGCAACCCAAACAGAATTTAGGGTGTGAAATTTGGTCGGCAGACAAATCAGGCGAAGAATGGGAGAACGTGCATGAAATCAATTTGAAAGGTGCCCTTAAAGAACAAATTAACACCAAGCAAAAGGACTCGACCTTTTTATCCGCTGAAGAGATTTCCATCGGTCATCCTTGCATCACGGCAGACGGTATGATGCTGATATTCGCCTCCAACATGCCCGGAGGATACGGTGGTAAAGACTTATGGTATATCAAATTCGACAAGAAATCGAAAGGGTGGGATACTACCAAAGTATACAATATGGGAGCAACTATTAATACTGCGGGGAATGAATTATTTCCTTCCTTATCTTCGGACGACAGTTTGTTTTTCTTCGCGAGCGATGGCCATCCAGGAATCGGTGGTTTAGATATTTTCAAATCCGTCATTCAAACATCGAAAACTGCAGTCGACAAAACATGGGGGAAACCAGAAAACATGTTGAAGCCGATCAACTCTCCAGCCAACGACTACGCGTTAACCATCCGCAAAGACCTTAAAAGCGGTTATTTCACCTCAGAGAGATCGAATCCTAAAAACCGAACCTATGCCCCGGATATCTATTCCTTCACAACCCCTCCAGTAAACTACGACCTCCAGGTAATGGTGTATGAAATAGGCAATAAAAGCTTGGCGGGAAGAATCGAAGGAGCACGAGTAACCGTGGTTGAAAAAAATGGTCAAACATGGGAAGGCCTAACCAACGACGGCAACAAGGGAACTAAAAAAGGATTCACGGACAAATGGGCTGAAAGAAAGAGCGATAAATCACGTCCTCGCTACATCAACGGTGGTTTTGATTATGAAATTAAAGCCGCAAAAGCGCGCTATTTCCCCATGGTAAAACCAGCAACGATAACCACTAAAGGGCCAAACGGAGAAGGCGTTTTAGAACAATCAAAAAGTTTCTTGGTTGAAATTCAATTAATACCTATTGAATTACGCACCCCAGAGATTCGCTACCATTTGGACAAATGGACCTTTGTAACCGACAATACCATTAAATCTGAAGATTCTCTGAAATTCTTAGTAGATCTTTTAAAAGACAATCCAGACATCATCATTGAATTATATTCTCATACGGATGCTCGGGACACGGAAATTCACAACCAAGCACTAGCAGAAAACCGTGCTAAAGCCGTATACAATTATTTAGTGGCTAAAGATCCTAATAATGCATGCCGCGTCATTCCGTTTGGTAAAGGAGAAAGCGAGCCGGCAAAATATACGGATGATCAAGGGGTGGAACAAGTATTAACGGAGGCCTACATCAATCAATTCAAGGCGGATAAAGTTAAGTTTGAGGCATTGCACCAAATAAACCGTCGCACAACGGTAAAAATCGTGATGGAACCAGGAACAGATATCCCAAAAACCTTTGACTCCAAAGCGCCATGTAACGCAGATCCAAATTACACCAAATATACCGATCCGTTACCGCGATAAACTTCGGAAATTTTCCATTTCTAAAAGCCGGGCTTTGCCCGGCTTTTTTGTATCTTTAATAGTGGTTGAGAGGTTGTTGCAATGGGCGTGGAATAAAGGGATTTTACTATCTAAAATTTGCCCATCCACCATTACGGTCATCCATTCGGGGGATTGGAACCAAGACGGACCAGGCCCCGACTTCCAAAATGCTGTTGTACAGTTCGATGGATTAACTTGGTACGGTTCAATAGAAATCCACCTTAAAGCATCCGATTGGTACCGACATAAGCATCATACCGACCCTAACTATAACAACGTAATACTCCACGTCGTAGCCTGCAATGATAAACCCGTACTTTTAGAAGGAACCCCTATTACAACCTTTTTAATAGAGCCAAAGATTGTTCAATATTTGACCTTATTAAGAGAGCAGACTTCCAAAGGGCTCCCCTGCTCCTTTAGCCCACAAGCCTTTTCCTATTCCTTATTGAAGGAACATTGGATTAGGCGTATGCATCGTAAGAAAATCGAAAACGGTCCATTTATTCAATCAATCCTATACCTATTGGGCTACAGTACCACCTATGCCCAGATTTCTTGGAAATCACGTCAACGTGCCCACCATGACTTCGCAAAAATTCTAGGTAAATTACAAGAAGAAATTCATCAAAATCATCAAGAAGCGTCCTTCGCATGGAAGGATATGCTACAACTCCTGAAAGCCTCGAGTTTCACGTCCTTTGAATACCAGCAACTTGTAATGAATGGTCTGATACCTTGGACCATTGATTCGTTCAATGCCGAAGAACTTATCCTCATAAGCCAAAGCCTTCCAACGGAAAACAACCGAATAACTCAAAAATTTAAGGCAACTGGAAATATCCCGAAAAATGCCTTTGAAAGCCATGCGATTATGGAAATTTATCGGCAACTTTGTAGCAAGTCGGCTTGTTTAACCTGTGAAAGAGGTCGCAAAATTTTTCATCCATGAGAAGATTTCTTCAAAAGATTATTTTCTTTTTCGAATTGCAGTCCTATGGCGTTTGTCTTTGGTGGGCCAGAAAATTAGGAATCCACCCGTATAAAGTTCGGTTGGGGTTCATATACTTTTCTTTTTTGGGCCTCGGTTCCCCGGTTATTCTGTACCTAATCATGGCTTGGATATTGGAACATAAGCATTATTTTCAATTTCAATCGCAACGTAAGAAATCCATATGGGAGCTGTAAGAATTTTAATCACGGGATCCAATGGATTACTTGGACAAAAATTGGTGCATGATTGCATGGAGCGAAAGCTCTCCTTTTTTGGGGTTTCTTCCGGCGAAAACCGCAACCCCGATTGTCCTTCTGAAAATTACCGCTCCTTGGATTTAACCCAACACGACAGGGCTGAGGCTTTTTTAAACCAAGAGCGATTTACGCACATTATTCACACAGCGGCCATGACCAATGTCGACGCGTGCCAATTGAATCCGACCCCCTGTTACGAGGTAAATCACCGGGCAAGCCAACATCTATTTGAAATCGCAAAAGTTTATAATACACATTTCACGCTGCTATCAACTGATTTTATATTCGACGGAAAACAAGGGAATTATTCAGAAGCCGATGTCCCCAATCCGTTGAGTGTTTATGGCACCTCAAAATGGTTGGCTGAGCAAGATTTAATAAGGTCCGAGTATACGAATTGGGCCATAGCTCGAACCATCATTGTGTATGGGAAAGGCCATCACTTGAATAAATCCAATATTTTCTCATGGTTAATACAAGAACTTTCACACGGTAAAGAAGTATCGCTCATCACCGACCATTTTAGGGCTCCTACTTGGGCGGAAGATTTATCCAAAGGATGTTTGTCCGTCGTCGAGAACAATGCAAACGGCATTTATCATTTGTGCGGTCCCGAAACCCTCTCCATTTTTGAGATTGGCCTTCGGGTAGCAAGGTATTTAGGGGTTTCCGAACACTTAATAAAACCCATCGACTCAACGATTTTGAATCAACCAGCGCCAAGGCCCCCGCGAACGGGATTTAATCTCAACAAAGCGAAAATCGAACTGAATTACAGTCCCCATCCCATCGAGGCCACGCTTGACTCACTCAGGTGATTGTTAGGTGAATTAAATTAAAAACAATAACTTAGGCCATTCAAAATTACACCTATGTCGAGAAGTCCTTGGAGAAAAAAACCCATTGCTGCTTACGAAGCAGAGATGAAGAAAAATGAATTAAACCGTGTATTAAGCCGCTGGGGACTCACCTCATTGGGGATTGGGGCCATCATTGGAGGAGGTATTTTTACCTTGACAGGAATTGCGGCTCATGACCATGCGGGTCCTGCCCTCGCCCTATCGTTTGTTATTGCCGGCGTGGGATGTTTATTTGCCTCTTTGTGCTATGCTGAATTTTCTTCTGTTCTACCCGTAGAAGGATCAGCATATGCCTACTCTTATGGTACGATGGGTGAAATTTTCGCATGGATTATTGGGTGGAATTTAATCCTGGAATACATGATGGGGGCCACTACCGTTGCGGTAGCTTGGAGCGGTTATTTTGAAAAACTGCTGCACCAATTTGATATACATCCCCCCATGTGGCTCATGAACGACCCGGTTACTGCTGCAGAAAAAGCTGCTGCTGCGGGAATCGAAGCTCCATCCTTTGCCTTCAATTTACCTGCTTTATTAATTACCTGGGTCGTTACGTCCATTCTGGTTAAAGGAATCAAAGAAGCCGCAAAAACAAACAACCTCATCGTTATACTTAAAGTGGCGGTAGTATTGTTCGTGATTTTCGTAGGTTTTTTCTTTATCGACACCAGCAACTACACCCCATTTATTCCGGAGAGGGTTGTTGATGCGTCAGGAAAAGGACATTTTGGATGGTCTGGAGTTGTCACTGCTGCAACGATTGTTTTCTTTGCCTACATTGGGTTTGATGCGGTTTCAACGCAAGCAGGAGAGGCAAAAAACCCTAAAAAGGACGTGCCCTTTGCCATTGTTATGTCCTTGGTAATCTGCACCATTCTCTACATCATTGTTTCTTTAGTCCTTACCGGAATGGTAAAGTACAATGAACTGGATCTAAAAGCTCCGGTAGCCTCGGCCTTTGAGGGCATTGGAATGCCATGGGCAACCGTGCTTATTACCATTGCTGCAGTTGCAGGGTTAACCTCTGTTATGCTGGTTATGATGCTTGGACAAACCCGTATTTTCCTTGGAATGGCTAAAGACGGGCTTCTTCCTCCTAAAATTTTCGGAAAAATTCACCCTACCTATAAAACGCCATACATCAGTACCTTTTTGGTAGGATTGGTGGTTTCAATGGTTGCTGCGGTTACTCCTATCGATAAGGTTTCGGAAATGTGCTCCATGGGTACCCTATTGGCATTTGCCATGATCTCGATTGCTGTAGTGGTTTTAAGAATTAAACAACCTCAGTTGGAAAGGCCTTTTAAAACACCTTTGCTTTTTGTTATTGGTCCCCTAGGTGCTATGTTTAATTTCGGATTGATGTATTTTGTCCGACCAGATACTTGGATTGCCTTCATTATTTGGTCAAGTTTTGGGGTACTTGTTTATTTTCTGTACTCTCGAAGAAAAAGCAACCTCAACGACCCCAATTACCTCGCCTCATTGAGAGGACACGACGCAATTGTTGATGCCTCTGAGAACTTAAACGAAGAGCAATAATTGAGTTTTTGGAAGAAAAAAATAAACGTTTAGGCCTCCTCGATGCGACATTATTAGTTGCAGGGTCCATGATTGGATCCGGTATATTCATTGTTTCCTCCATCATGATGAACGACATAGGTTCTCCTGCATGGATGTTAGTCTTATGGGGGTTAACGGGGGTAATAACCGTTTTAGCCGCTTTGAGTTACGGTGAATTGGCTGGAATGATGCCCAATGCCGGCGGGCAATATGTTTACATTCAACGCGCCTTCGGTCGTTTACCGTCGTTTCTTTACGGGTGGACCGTTTTCACCGTAATACAAACAGGTGTTATTGCCGCCGTGGCTGTTGCTTTTGCAAAATATTCGGCAGTTTTTTTCCCATCCTTGAATGCTACTTTTTTGGATCTCGGTATAGTTAACATTCAGTTTGCCCAACTCATCGCCATTGGGTCGGTAATCTTATTGACTTTAATCAATGCAAAAGGATTACGGAATGGAAAAATCATTCAATTCGTGTTTACTTCGGCTAAATTATTTGCTCTTTTCGGATTAATTGTTCTAGGGGTTTATTTTGGTCTAAAAACCAACGTTTTCGAAAACAATTGGGTTGATGCTTGGAAGACTTTTAAAACAAGCACCACTGAAAGTGGAGCATCCTTCGTAACGCCTTTGACGGGTTGGGCGCTCGTGATCGCCTTAGGTGCAACCATGATCAACGCGCTTTTCTCTGCCGATGCATGGAACAATGTAACCTTCATTGCCGGAGAAATTAAGAATCCTCAAAAAAACATCCCACGAAGTTTATTCTTAGGAACCCTCATCGTAACCGTTGTCTATGTTTTAGCGAACATTGCATACCTAATGCTCCTTAGCAATTCTTCTATCATCAATGCCCCGAGCAACAGGGTGGGAGCTGCCGCGGCTCAAGTGATTTTTGGCGAAACTGGTGCTTTAATTATGGCTGGATTAATCATGATTTCGACCTTTGGCTGCAATAATGGTTTGATTTTAGCCGGATCTCGGTTATACCATGCGATGGCGCAGGACGGGTTGTTTCTTAAAAGCGCCGCAAAAATAAATTCCCAAGGGATTCCATCCGTTGCTCTGTGGATTCAGTGCCTTTGGGCGTCTTTGCTCTGTTTATCGGGAACCTATGGCGATTTACTGACCTACAGCACCTTTGCCAGCCTATTATTTTACATTATCACCATTGCTGGGATTTTTCGTTTAAGGGTAAAAGAACCCAATACTCCAAGACCCTATTTAGCCTTTGGTTATCCAATTCTACCTATGCTTTATATTTTAATCACCGCCTTTATTTGCATCCTCCTAATGGTGCATAGCCCTTTGAACACCCTAAGCGGTTTGTTCATCGTCTTCTTAGGGCTACCAGTTTATTGGGCTGTGGGTCGAAAGCAATAAGAAGAATACGGTTCCGTTTATTGGAACCATGAAATTTCCTGTAATTACCGACAGAACAAAACTGGGAATGACCTTATGGGCGTGCTGCATTCTAGTTATCATTATGACTCCGAGGATTATGCGGTATTTGGTTCCATCGGAACCTATCGAAATTCAACGATACCAAATGAAAGCAATAGAACGATTGGAGAAAAATGCGCATCGCCAAAAGCAAAAGCGTTATCAAAAACACCGCCACTCAACATATCATTCGCCCCCTCAAAGGTTCAATCCCAACCGATATTCCCTCGAGGAATGGATGTATTTAGGCCTATCTCAAAAACAAGCGGCTGCGGTGATGAAATTTTGTCGATTTCCGTTGAAATCGAATGCAGACCTTAAAAAAATTTTCATCATCCCGGATGCCCTTTATCAACTCATTGAAGACTCCACGTTTTATGAACCGACACTCTTTTTTGAAGGTAAACCTAAAGAGGTTTTTAAAAAGAAAGAAACGCAAATCGAACCAATCCTGATGGTTGATTTGGACAGCTCTCGTTTGGTTGCGTTACCGGGAATTGGCCCATTTTATGCGAAAATGGTCATGAAGTATGAAAAAGCATTGGGTGGATTTCATTCCAAAGAACAATTGTTGGAGGTTTATAAAATGAACGAAGAAGTCTACGAAATACTTTGTAAACACTTGAACTTTAATCAACCCAACATACGCAAGATTTCTATCAACCAAGCGACGAAAGAGGAACTTGCAAAACATCCATATATCGACACTTGGCAAGCAAACTCCATCATAAAAATGCGGAAACAGCTGAGTGGGTTCCAATCATTAAAAGAATTGCTTGATTCACATTTAATTAACCCCGAGTCCTTTGAAAAAATGCTACCATACGTATCTTTGTAGTATGGAATTAAGCGAAAGAATCAAACAAACCGTTCGAGACGTCAAGGATTTTCCCAAAGAAGGCATTGTTTTTAAAGACATTTCTACGATTCTTTTGAATGCAGATTTATGCAAGGATATCGTTGCACACCTTGCTGAAAAACACCGAAATTCCAATTTACAAGGAATCGCTGGTATTGAAAGCAGGGGTTTTCTTTTTGGTTTTCCTTTGGCCATGGCCCTCGGTATTCCTTTCATCATGATCCGCAAAAAAGGAAAGTTGCCCTACAATAAGGTCTCGTATGCCTACCAGCTCGAATACGGTTCTGCAGAAATTGAAATGCACTCCGATGCCTTCAACCCAGGCGATAGAATCCTCATACACGATGACCTTTTGGCAACAGGGGGATCGGCAGCAGCAGCGGCAGAACTGGTCCACAAATGCGGCGGCAAGGTTGCAGGATTTGATTTTCTGGTAGAATTGTCCTTCTTAAACGGAGGAGAAACCTTAAAGAACTATAATACACAAATTACCAGTTTAGTTCAATATTAATCATCAATCTCTTCCATCATGAACTTTGCAAAAAATGAGAACCAATTAATGATTGCGCAAATGGTGCGAGATTTCGCTGAAAAAGAAATCCGTCCCAACATGATGGCGTGGGACCGAGATGAAGAATTCCCCGTAGAAACCATGAAAAAAATGGGAGAACTAGGGCTCCTGGGTATTTTCATTCCTGAAACTTACGGTGGTTCAGGTTTTGGGTATTTTGAATATGCCACAGCCCTTATGGAACTTGGAAAAGTATGTGGCGGTGTTGGCTTAAGTGTCGCGGCACATAATTCCTTATGCACTGGTCATATTTATTATCACGGCAACGAAGAACAAAAACAGCGCTTTTTACCCAAATTGGCGAGCGGTGAATTCATCGGTGCATGGGGACTTACCGAACCCAATACGGGATCTGATGCCATGCGCATGAAAACCACTGCTGTAAAAGACGGCAACGATTGGATCATCAACGGGGCTAAAAACTGGATTACCCATGGACTTTCGGGGGATGTTGCCGTAGTGTTAATCCGAACCGGAGAATTGTTAGACAGCAATGGCATTACAGCCTTTATCATCGAAAAAGGAATGCCCGGATTCTCTGCGGTAAAAATCAAGGATAAATTTGGCGTTAGGGCCAGCGAAACGGCGGAACTTATTTTCGACAACGTTCGCGTTCCTCAAGAAAACGTTATCGGGGAAGTAGGCCAGGGATTCCGTCAAGCCATGCAAGTGTTGGACGGTGGGAGAATTTCCATTGCTGCCCTCGGTTGTGGAATCGCACGTGGCGCCTTTGAGGCGTCCGTTAAGTACGCAAAAGAACGGGAGCAATTTGGGCAACCGATTGCAGGATTTCAAGCAATCGCGTTTAAATTGGCCGATATGGCTACCGAAATAGAAGCCTCAGAATTGCTAACCTTTCAAGCAGCCTACCGAAAAAACAACAAATTGAGTGTTACTCGCGAGGGAGCCTATGCCAAATATTATTCTTCTGAAGTGGCGGTTAGGTGTGGAAATGAAGCGGTGCAAATTATGGGAGGTTATGGGTATACCCGTGAATATCCTGCTGAAAAGTTTTTGAGAGACTCCAAATTGCTGACCATCGGTGAAGGTACCTCTGAAATTCAAAAACTTGTTATTTCCCGCGATATTATCCGCTAAAATTTTTGGATGTTCGTGGGTTTCGTGTATCTTTGCAATCCAAAAGTTAAAATGTATGTTGATTATTCCAATTAAAGAAGGCGAAAACATCGAGAAAGCGCTCAAGAAGTATAAGAAAAAATTCGAAAAAACGAACGTAATGAAACAGTTACGTGACCGTAAAGAATTTGAAAAGCCTTCGATTGGTCGTCGTCAGGAAATCATACGTGCTGCGTACAAACAAAAAATGCAAATTCAACAAGGGTAACCTTGTTCTCAAGTTATCGTTAAGGGGCTTAGGCCCCTTTTTTTATGCTTGAACCTTTCCT
>JBJTXE010000305.1:0-4071 GCA_046082075.1 Bacteroidota bacterium | reverse complement strand
AATGGACAGTTCGTTAATCAAGGCAATGTTCACATCTCGTTGGGTGTTTTCGATGATCTTGGCGGCTTCCGCCACCTTAATCGTTGGAGCTCGGTGCACCCCTGCATCCACGACCAATTCGTAAACCGAGGCGACCGTTTCCAAAGCCTCTGGCGTGGAGCCCGAAACGACTTTTACGACGTTTTCCAACGTATGAACCTTGTCCCCAGGATTAATGCGTTCAGGAGAATAACCCACGAAAAAATCGGTGTTATAGGTCAATCCAGACAATTCCTCCAACACGGGAATGCAATCCTCTTCGGTGCATCCGGGATATACGGTGGATTCAAAAACCACATAATTTCCTTTCGTCAAGCTTCCTGCGACGCTTCGCGTTGCGGACAACAAGGGTTTAAGGTCCGGTAAATTGGCATCATCGATCGGAGTTGGCACCGCAACGATGTAAAAACTCACCTCTTTTAAATCTTCTGCATCGCATGAAAAACGAATGTTGCAGCCCTCAAAGGCCTCCGAGGTCAACTCGTTGCTCGGATCGATTCCTTGACGCATGAGTGCGACACGTTCCTGGTTGATGTCAAATCCGAGAACTTTTACCTTCCGAGCGAAGGCAAGAGCAATGGGTAAACCAACGTACCCTAAACCGATAACGGCGAGGGTTTCTTCTCCTTTCAATAATCTGTCAAAAAAATGCTTGTCCATGCTTAATTTCCGTAAATTGCTTGTTCGTCCCGTAACTTGTAAATGCGTTCTATTATATCAACTACCTTCAAGCCTTCCAGGGCATTGGTGGTGGCGGTAGTGCGACCTTTAAGCGTGTCGATAACGTTTTTAATGACAAAATTATGGTTGGCCGCAGAGCCCTTGTAAGGACCGTAATCGTTGGCTGGATTCGAGGCTTTCAACTCAGGCATTGTATAATCCTTAATGGTGCAAACTTCCACCTCGTTCATGTACTGACCCCCGATTTTAATGCTGCCATTGCTGCCGATTACGGTGATAGAACTTTCCAAATTTTGCATGGCAACGGATGTAGAATAATTGATGGTTCCTAAGCCCCCGTTCAAAAATTCAAAACTCACGAAACCCGAATCTTCAAAGGCGGTCGTGTCTTGGTGGTTAAAATCGGCGAATTTACCTTGAATGCGGTCAATGTCCCCAAAAAGCCAATACATGATATCGATGAAATGGGAAAACTGCGTGAACAAGGTACCGCCGTCCAAATCCGGGGTGCCTTACCACCCCCCTTGCTTGTAATACCGTTCATCGCGGTTCCAATAACAATTCACCTGCACCATAAAGATGTCTCCGAGGAGCCCCATGCTAACGATTTCTTTGATCCATTCCGAAGGAGGAGAATAACGGTTCTGCATCACGCAAAAAACTTGTCGGTTCATTTGCAGGGCCGTGTAAATGACCTTTTCGCAGCTTTCCTTGGTGAGGCCCATGGGTTTTTCTACCACCACGTGCTTGCCAGCTTTGAGCGCTTGAATTGCCTGTTCGGCATGTAAACCATTGGGAGTGCAAATGGAAACAACGTCGTATTCCAACCCCGAATGTAACAAATCCTCGATGGAATTAAAATGGGGAACGCGGTATTCCAAGGTTTGGCAATCCTCGGGGGATCGAACATCGCAAAAAGCGGTTAACTGTGCTTCGGGTTCACGGGCAATCATTTCTGCGTGCCTTTTGCCGATATGCCCGGCTCCTACTACAGCAAATTTTACAGGTTCATTCATTCCGAAATTCGTTTTACTTGATGATCAATTAACGTATATTTTTGACCTGATTCCATGCATGTGGCACCTTGGTCAGCGTCGAAGTTTAAGCGGTGGCCGTATTCGCTTACCCAACCGATTTGTCGTGCGGGATTTCCCACCACCAAGGCGTAATCGGGTACATCTTTCGTAATCACGGCTCCAGCCCCGATCAACGCAAAACGACCAATGGTATTACCGCAAATCACGGTGGCGTTCGCTCCAATACTTGCGCCTTCCTTCACCAAAGTGGTAGCATATTGATCTTTGCGCACGACATGACTTCTTGGGTTAATGACGTTGGTAAAGACCATGGAGGGTCCCAAAAAAACGTGGTCCTCGCAAATAACTCCTGTGTAAATAGAAACGTTGTTTTGCACTTTGACATTTCTCCCCAAAACAACCCCTGGAGAAACCACCACATTTTGACCAAGATTGCAGTCCTCACCGAGAACGCTGTCTGGCATTACGTGGGAAAAATGCCAAATTTTGGTTCCTTTACCGATGGAACATCCTTCATCAATTACGGCTGTTTCGTGAGCAAAATACTCCTTCATTTCACAATATATTGGTCAAAATTCTTGTGTTCCATGTGGTACAATTCCTCTGAGGAAAGGCCTTTAAAATAGGCATAGGTTCGTTGGAGACCATCTTGCCGTTGTACTTTTGGCGTCCAATCCAAGAGTTCTTTGGCCAGGGAAATATCCGGACGGCGCTGCTTAGGATCGTCGGCAGGCAAGGGTTTGAAAATAATTTTCTGCGAAGTTTGGGTGAGGGCCACAATTTCTTTCGCGAAATCGAGCATGCTAATCTCGTCGGGATTCCCGAGGTTTACCGGATGTACGTAGTCGCTCATCAACAAACGAAAGATTCCTTCGATGAGGTCGTCTACATAGCAAAACGATCGGGTTTGCGAACCGTCACCAAAAACAGTGATGTCCTCTCCTCTCAAGGCCTGACCTATGAATGCGGGAAGAGCCCTTCCGTCGTTAAGACGCATCCGGGGACCGTAGGTGTTAAATATCCGAACGATGCGCGTTTCTAGTCCGTGATAGGTGTGGTACGCCATGGTCATGGCTTCCTGAAAACGTTTAGCCTCGTCGTAAACTCCTCTAGGCCCAACCGGATTTACATTGCCCCAATACGTTTCTTTTTGCGGGTGAACCTCGGGGTCGCCGTAGACTTCGGAAGTAGAGGCAATCAGAATTCTTGCTCCTTTTTCTTTAGCCAAACCAAGGCAATGATGGACCCCTAAAGAACCTACCTTGAGGGTTTGAATCGGAATTTTTAAATAATCAATGGGACTTGCCGGAGAGGCAAAATGGAGGATGTAGTCCAATTCTCCGGGTATATGTATGAATTTGGACACGTCTTGCCTATAAAACTCAAAATATTCCAAGGGCATAAGGTGTTCGATATTGGACATTCGACCGGTGATCAAATTATCCATAGCAATCACATGAAACCCTTCATGGATGAAACGATCGCACAAGTGCGAACCCAAAAAGCCCGCGGCGCCTGTAATGAGTACTTTTTTTCGTTGCGTCATCTTCCAATGCTAAAGTAATCAAATCCAAGGGTTTTCATTTCTTCGGGTTCAAAGATGTTCCTGCCATCGAACACTGCAGGTGTTTTCATCAAGGAGCGTATTTTATCGAAGTCAGGGCTGCGAAAAACGGACCACTCGGTGCAAATAACCAATGCGTCAGCCCCTTCAAGCGTTTCGTAAGGGTTCTGGTAATAATTGATAGAATCCCCCATTTCCAATGCCACATTTTCCATGGCTTCTGGGTCATACGCCTTTACGTTAACTCCCAAGGGCAAAAGTTCTTTCAACAGAAACAGCGCGGGTGCCTCGCGAATATCGTCGGTATCTGGCTTGAAGCTTAAGCCCCAAAACGCAAGCGATTTTCCCGATAATTCGTTCTTAAAATAGGCTTTTATCTTTGGCAACAGCGCGAGGCGTTGTTCCTGATTGACCTGCATGACGGCTTCTAGAATCTGAAAATTATAGCCTTCGGACTGACCGCTATAATGCAAGGCTTGCACATCTTTTGGAAAGCAGGAGCCTCCATAGCCAATTCCTGGAAACAGAAAGCGCTTTCCGATGCGGTCGTCGGATCCAATGCCCAAACGCACAGCATCCACGTTGGCCCCTACCCGTTCGCAGAAATTGGCGATTTCGTTCATGAACGTGATTTTGGTAGCCAAGAAGGCGTTGGCGGCATATTTTGTGAGTTCGGCAGACTTTTCATCCATGATAAGAATTGGATTACCTTGACGTACAAACGGTTTGTACAGGTTTTCCATCACCTTA